>JBDHYT010000276.1:0-4572 GCA_039811485.1 Marinilabiliaceae bacterium
CCGACACCTTTCCGATATCGTGAAGTAGTCCGGCGCGTTTTGCCTTTTTAGGGTTAAGACCCAATTCGGTGGCCATAATGGCGCAAAGGTTGGCAGTCTCGCGCGAGTGTTGAAGCAGGTTCTGTCCGTAAGAGGAGCGATACTTCATCTTACCCACAAGTTTTATCAGTTCGGGGTGTAACCCATGGATTCCCAAATCGATGGCAGTACGCTTACCGGTCTCAATGATCTCCTCTTCCACCTGTTTGCGCACTTTATTAACCACCTCTTCGATTCGGGCAGGGTGAATACGTCCGTCGGTTACAAGCTGGTGAAGTGCCAGACGGGCAACCTCACGGCGCATTGGATCGAATGCCGAAAGAACAATTGCCTCGGGTGTGTCGTCAACAATTATTTCAACACCGGTAGCACCCTCAAGGGCACGTATATTACGGCCTTCCCGACCAATGATACGTCCCTTTATCTCATCAGAGTCGATATGGAAAATAGTAACCGAGTTTTCGATGGCCGTTTCGGTGGCAACACGCTGCACTGTCTGAAGTACAATTCGTTTAGCCTCTTTGTTGGCATTAATTTTTGCCTCGTCCATAATGTCGTTGATATACGACATTGCCTCGGTTTTTGCCTCGGCCTTCATGCTCTCGATAAGCATCTCTTTAGCCTCTTCGCCGGTCATACCCGACAGGGTCTCCAGTTTCTCAACCTGCTGCTTGTGAAGGCGATCGATCTCCTCGTTTTTCTTATCAAGCAGAAGCAACTGATTGTCAAGATTTTCCTTAACCATATCAGCCTCCTTCTTTTTGCGCTGTATCTCCTCCAGACGCTGGGTGAAGACAACTTCTTTCTGCTTCAATTTATTTTCGGCAGCAAGTACCCTGGTGTTGCGGGCATTAATCTCTTTTTCGTGCTCACTTTTGAGCTGTAAAAATTTCTCCTTGGCCTGCAGGATCTTATCTTTTTTTATCACTTCAGCCTCCGTCTCCGCATCTCGGATAATTCTTCGATTACGTGAACGCAGTGCATTTGTATATAAAAACCATGATACTCCGCTACCCAACAGAAATGCTCCAATTCCTATTAGTATTTCCATGTTTGGTTCTAAATAATTATTTATAAATATATAAAAAAATAAAAAGCCCGCAAAATTATCATACAATGATTTCCGGCACTGTTGTGCCGCTCATTTTACGATAAAAATGCGGGATATTATTGTCAATAAACACTAACTATTCTGAAGGAACTGCTCTATTTTGTCGTTAAGTCCTTGTACTGCCTCCACCACCGGTGTGTCGTCGGCCTTGCTTTCGAGTTCAAGCATCTTATTGGCAAACTGGATACAGGCCATTGCCAGACAGTCCTGAACATCTCGATCAGAATATTTTTGTTTATATGAAGTTACCTTTTCATTAATCAGTTTAGCAGCCAGGCGAATACGTTCTTCATCGGCACGCTCGATTCGAAGCGGATATATCCGCTCACCAATCTTAATATTTATGGAAAATTTATTGTCCATCTGATCAATTTAACGGTTCAAGAGTGCAATGCACTTATCAATTTCCCGCACCATCTGGCTGATTCTCTTTTTTGTTTCGTCGATATGCGTTTCGTCGCCCACAAAATTCTGAGACATCTTATAGATTTTAAATTTCTCCTCCAGTTCCGCTTTAGCCATGCCTGCCTCAGCAAGTTGCACTTGCAAGGCCGCCTTCTCATTCTGCAATACCTTAACTTCCTGTTGAAGACCATCAAAAAGATCCATCAACTTGTCGATATTATCTGTCAGACGCGAAACTAATTCAACATTAAAATCTGCCATAATAGTTTTTTACACTACAAAGTTAATATAGCATTTAAAAAATAAAAATTTATACACACTCTTTTAATAGATTTTTACTAAAAATAGCACAAACAGAGCAAAAATAAGGTATTATAAGGCATATATGCAAACAAAAATCTAAATTTGCACCCTATTAACCAGACAATATGCGGCACATGGCTAACAACACCATCACCCACCACCAACTTAACGACACTTCGCTTTGGCTACCAACCACTACAAAAGAGGTTGACGAACGAGGATGGAGCGAATTGGATGTAATAATCTTTACCGGCGATGCCTATGTAGATCACCCGTCGTTTGGTGCATCGGTGGTGGGACGTATTATTGAGGCACAGGGGCTGAAAGTTGCCATTGTGCCACAACCAAACTGGCGCGACGACCTTCGCGATTTCAGGAAGCTGGGTACTCCCAGGCTATTTTTCGGAGTGACAGGCGGCAATATGGATTCGATGGTGAATCACTACACGGCCAACCGCCGCCGCCGTTCGGACGATGCATATACGCCCGATGGCAAAGCAGGATTCCGCCCCGACTACGCATCGGTGGTTTACACCAAGATATTAAAACAGCTGTATCCGGAGGTGCCGGTGGTTCTGGGAGGCATAGAGGCATCGTTGCGAAGAGTGACCCACTACGACTACTGGTCCGACAAGCTGAAACCAAGCATATTGGCCGAGAGTGGAGCCGACCTGCTGGTATATGGCATGGGTGAGCAGCCACTGTTGTCGATACTCAACCTGTTAAAAAAGGGCGTCCCCTTCAACTCTCTGACTACCATTCCACAAACGGCAATAATTCAGCCAGTGGAGCAAGAATTGCCCAAAAACAAGAATTGGGAAACCATAGAGCTGTTCTCGCACGAAGAGTGCCAGAACGATAAGATGTGTTACGCCAAGAATTTTAAAAATGTTGAAATAGAGTCCAATCGTATTGAAGCATCGAGGTTGACTCAGGTTATTGGTAACCGGAGGATAATCATCAATCCACCATTTCCGCCAATGACATCAAAAGAGCTCGACCGCTCATTCGATTTACCATACACAAGGCTGCCACACCCGCGTTACAACAAGAAAGGTGCTATACCGGCCTTCGACATGATTAAGTTTTCGATCAACATGCACCGTGGATGCTTCGGCGGTTGTAGTTTCTGCACCATTTCGGCTCACCAGGGCAAATTTATTGCCTCACGCTCGCCGGAATCGATTGTTGCCGAAGCTGAAAAAGTGACCCAGATGCCCGATTTCAAAGGTTATATCTCCGATTTGGGAGGGCCTAGTGCCAATATGTACCGTATGCAGGGCAACGACTTGGAGCAGTGCCGTAAATGCATCCGTCCTTCGTGTATATTCCCGTCAGTATGTCCAAACCTGAATACCGACCACAGCAGTATTCTGGATGTTTACAACAGAGTTAACAAACTTCCCGGAGTTAAGAAGGCCTTCATAGGGAGCGGAGTCCGCTACGACATACTGCTCAACGACAAGGCAACCGACAAGGAGAAGGATAGCCATCAGAAATATATACGCCAGCTCATCACCAGACATGTGTCGGGCAGATTGAAAATTGCACCCGAACACACATCAGACAGAGTCTTGAAGATGATGCGCAAACCGTCGTTCACGCTTTTCAAGAAATTCAGCACCGAGTTTCATAAGATAAATAAAGAAGAGGGTTTAAACCAACAGCTTATACCCTACTTCATATCAAGCCACCCTGCCAGCGAAGAAGCCGATATGGCACATCTGGCTGCCGAGACCAACGAGCTGGACTTCAAACTGGAACAGGTGCAGGATTTCACACCCACACCCATGACCGTTTCTACAGTTATATACTATACCGGAATACATCCTTACACACTAAAACCAGTATTTACTGCGCGCACCCAGGAAGAAAAACTTCAACAAAGAATGTATTTCTTCTGGTATAAGCCTGAATATAAAGCAACTATCAAAAAACGCCTTATTGAGATGAACCAGCAGGAGCTTATTGCCAAGCTTTTTTCGGCCGATAAAAAAATGGAGGCGGAGTATAGAAGAGAGCACAGCACTAAGGGAAATACGTGTAAAAGTCATCAAAAAAACCGTCAGTTCCGCAAGTGAGTTTTGCCGGAAATTGGTTAGTTTTGATGTGGTTGTATAACCGGAACAAACAATTTAATAACCTTAATAATAACCAGAGTCTGAAGTAGATATATTTTACTTGGACACGAAAAATAAACAGATGAAAAAAAACAATTTAATCATGTTGACCATTATGACAGCTGCCACGCTGTCGGGCTGCAATGCTCCCAAAGGTGACGGGGGCAAATTTGCCTCTTTCACTGCCGAAAACATGGATCAGACCATCGATCCATCGGTCGATTTTTATCAGTACGCCAACGGAGGATGGATGAAGCAACATCCGCTACCCAACGACAAGAGCCGCTTTGGAACCTTCGATATGCTGGCCGAAGAGAGCCGCGAGAAAGTAAAAATAGTTATAGAGCAAGCTGCACAAACCAAAGGAGCCAAAGGAAGCATCAGCCAGCAGATTGGCGATTTTTATGCCAGCGGCATGGATACGCTGAAACGTGAAGAGAAGGGCTGGGAACCCATCAAACCACTGCTCGACAAGATACAAAGCATCAACAACGCAACAGAACTGACATCATTAGTTGCTTATCTTCACAAAAAACAGATTAATCCGTTCTTTTATTTCTACAGCACCCCCGATCAGAAAAACAGTGCATGGGT
>JBDHYT010000277.1:0-4559 GCA_039811485.1 Marinilabiliaceae bacterium
CCTCCTTAGCTCAGTTGGTTAGAGCATCTGACTGTTAATCAGAGGGTCGCTGGTTCAAGTCCAGCAGGGGGAGCAATAAAAAAGACGAAGTGGAGGCACTTCGTCTTTTTTATTGTTGCACATTATTGTTAAATAGAAAATGAGGCCGGTCGGATTTTTTACTGCTCAAGATTTCATTTGAGCAGTAAAAAATCAGGCCGCCTTTTGGGCGGCCTGATTTCTGATACGTGATTTAGCTTTTTAGAATTTCAAAGCAATTCCAAGGTTGAGATAGGCAATACCTGTTCCCACTTCGCCCATCACGCCAAATTTTTCGTTAAAGTAATAGCGTGCTCCGGCATAACCCGAGAAAAATGCAGCACTAGTCGAGGCGGAATAGCCCGTTTGCACATTTCCAATTTCTGAAGATGACACAATGTTATACCCTAACATAATACCAGCATAAGTGTCGAGTTTGTCAACAAGGGGATAGTGAAACGAACCCCTTGCGCCGAGTAGGAAACTTGAGTATTTCCACCCATAGCTGCCACCGAAATAAGTTGTTTCCCATTTAGCGGCTGAATAACCCAGATATCCGCCAACGCCAATTGAGCCAACATCCAAAACATCGTCGGCAATTCCATATTCCAGCGAAGCGGAAATAGGCGGAATTTTGCTGGTGTAGCCGGTTCCGCTATACAAGCCTGAGAGCAAACCTACACCGAGGTTGAGAACTTTGTCGCCTTTGCCAAAGGTGCTTTCCTGAGCATGCAACATCCCGGCAGCAACCAAAAAAACAAGAACAAATGAGAAAACTTTTTTCATAGGAATGGTTAGTATTTAATGAATAATAAGTAAATTGTAATGCAAATGTAAACAGCGTACGTGATCAATCCAAAAAAAAACAATTATTTTTTTATTTTTTTTGACAACAATGAAAAGGCAGGATTTCTTGATATAAAGTTAGCAGGCCTGTTCTATTTAAAAAAATCTGAATAACATTAGGTTGTTGTTCTACAAAATGCTTTACTTTTAACCTTTTAAAAACCATATTAAAACCTCATTTTTTATGGCAGCCAAACGTCGGATACAATTCTTTGCGATTTCTATACTACTGTTTATGAGCTGTTTGTCGTTTGGGCAATCGGGTCAGAAAAGCAATATTGAAGATTTTACAATTACCATAACTTTTGTTCAGCCCCCGGCTACCATGCCTCAGGTGGTTAAAGCACCTTTGAAATACAACAAAGATTTTGCGCTTATTCTTCAGATGGACGACAGTAATCCGGCGGTTCATGATCAGGTGATGCCTTTTTTCAAGGGGCAACAGGGAAATCCGGGATTGTATTATACAGAAGGCAATCCTCAGAATTTTCAAGCATTTAAGATGGATGCTGTTCATTTTTCGTTTAACGGTCTTGGGCAGGACATGCACAATTACGTGAACGGCTACCTACACTGGGACAACCTGATTAACCTTTGGGCCGGTGAATTTGGATTGGTGAATCACGGTGTTGCGGATCCGCCCACCAACGACTACGAGCTTGATATACGAAGAAACTTAAGTTACACCAAACGAAAAACCCTGAGCGGCACAATACCGGGCGGTTACGATATGGATATTTATGTGGTACCGAACAACATTGCCGGCCATATTCCCATTGCCAAGCAGCATCACCTTGTTGTATATCACGATGGGATCAATGCAATTCAAAATCCGGCAAGGGTAGAATCTCTGCCAAGCATTCAAGGCGTGGAGTTGTCGCGCGGAAGCATTACTGCCAATCTTTTTCAGCAAGTGCAGGGTATTGCCAATCAAAGCGACCCCAACAACCATTATATTGCCACCTTTTATAATCATGGTTTTGGGGGCGTTGACATCAGTTTTGAGCAATTCAAGAGCCAGATGAACCAGATAGCTGCGGCTTTTGGCAAAGACGGGTCGAATAAAATCTGGTCGGCCACAGCCTCCGAAGTGTTTGAATATCTTCGTTTGAAAGAGCTGATCACCGTAAACACAACCCTCAATGGCAATGTGTTGACCATTACATTTAGTGGACAGAATATCCCCCAAAACTTTCGTTATTATGCCATGACAATCACAGTGGAAGGCGAGTCTAATATTATCAACATGACTGTTCAGGAGCCAAACCAGCTTTCCACGTATCTATATAATCAGAACAAGGCTCTGCTCAACCTGAAATGGGAAGGCCGCGTGGTGGGCGACGCCCTTGTTAGGGCACAAAACGCTGTTGGTGCAGCTGAAGGCAACAAAACGCCAGCCAATGCACTGACAGCGATGGACTTTGTTCAGATGCTCCCTCCCGGCCCTGCCAAAGACCAGCTTCGCGACAGGTTATGTGCCCTAAGTGGCATCACCTATGAACAAGGTTTTTGTCCGAACATTCCTTTTCTGGGTGGCGATACCGCCGTTTGCCTTGGCAGCACACTCCAGTTTACAGCTCCTGCAGCACAATCTTACCTTTGGAGCACAGGGCAAACCACCCAGAGTATCACCCTTACACCTACGCAAACAATGCAACTCTGGGCAAAAGCTACCACCAATGGGTTTGTGGTTTCCGACACTATCCAGATTGGCGTGTTGCCACTGCCCAACGTTCAGGTTTTTCCGGCTCAGGCCATCATTGATCCAGGCAGCGCAGTGCAACTCTCGGCCACAGGTGCCACAAGCTATCTCTGGTCGAATGGAAGCACAGGACAGAGCATTACAGTAGCACCACGACAAAGCACCAATTATTGGGTGAAAGGCACTGACACTCACGGCTGCTCAGCTTCTGACACAGCCAGTGTTGAAGTGGTTTACACTACCGAGGTGAATTTTACGTCCAATACCGTTTGTTTTGGAAATAAAACAATCCTTACAGCCCAGGTGAGTAGCAACGATTCTATTTTAGTGAAAGAGTGGGATTTAACAGGAAACGGTTTGTTTGCTGATGGCTCCGGCGACCAATTGGAAGTTGTGCTTCCAAAAACCGGTGAAAATCTTGTTGGTCTGCGTATTAGAACGGCCAGTGGTGCTATTCACACGAAATACAATCCGGTTATAGTAGCCTCATACCCTCAGGCGCAAATCAGCACTTCAAACCATTGTTTCGGACAGCCTACACAGTTTGTAGATGAGTCAACAACTACCGTCGGGAATATTGTTTCACGGTATTGGTCGGTGGGCGATGGCAACGAATATGATCAAGCCAGTTTCACGTATGAATACAGCCATATCGGGACATATCAGATTTTGCTGGCTGTGACCACCAATTACGGTTGCAGCGATACCGCGCGCACCACTCTTTCCATTGCCAGTCCACCGATGGTTGACCTCAGGCTTGTTGATGGCGTTGTGGTAAACGAGGGTCAAAGCATCGTATTGGATAAAGGAGGCAGCCTGACTTTTACGGTCAACAGCATTTATGATAGTATCATCTGGAAAGGCGGTAGTCGTTCGCGGACTTTCCGTGTTACGTCGGAAGGAGTTTATTATGTAGATGTATATCAAGGGGGGTGCGGAGTTCGCCGGAATTTCAATGTAACAAAAGGCAACACTCCTAACGAGCCTAATATTGAGGGGATTATGAATCTTTTCACTCCCAACAACGATGGTTATAACGATTATTGGGTGATCAAAGATCTGGCCCGCATTTCACCGGCTAGGGTTGCTGTTTACACCAGAGCCGGCGCACAGGTTTATCAGAGCAATGATTATGATAACAAATGGAACGGATATTATCAGGGAAACCCCCTGCCTGAAGGCACGTATTATTATGTGATTGAAGGCAAAGACGGCCAAATTTTTAAAGGACCATTAAGTATTATCAGATAATGAGAAAGCTGATTATTATCCCATTATTGTTGTTGGCAGGTGCATTTTCAGTGCACGCGCAACAGTTGCCGGTTTCATCGCACTATCTTGTGAATCCTGCAGCCTTGAATCCTGCTTTTGCCGGCATCGCCAACCAGTCGGAGTTTTTCATAAACTACCGGCAGGATTGGGGAGCCATCGAGGGAAGCCCACGCACCATAGGGCTCAATGCCGACTTCAATCTTTATCGCAACATGCAGTTAGGTGCTGATATACTCGCCGATTTTGCTGACATATTTTACCGTCTGCGCGCCGGTCTTAGCTATTCAATTCATGTGGAAGTGGCAGAGAAACAACTCCTCAGCTTTGGTTTATGGGGTCATTTCTATCAGAATGTGATTCGTCTTGATCAAGCAAATGTTGATTTTGACGACCCTATATTTAAAGACCTGAACCGTCTATTCAGCTCTAACCTTGGAACAGGTTTTGGGCTGGTTTATACCCACCACGACTTTCAGGCTGCTTTCGGTATGCCTGTGCTTTTCAGAACCCGAAACCAATACAATTTTCCCAACGACACGGCTAAATTTGCATTTGAAAGAGACCTGCATCTCTATCTTACCAACAGTTTTTACCTTGCGCCCGATTGGGATTTCCGCCCAGGCTTGCTACTGCGCAAACCCATCAATATGCCCTCCTATTTTGACCTATCGGGTACTTTTGTTTATAATAAGCAGGTATGGATCGGAGCCCTGTTCAGAAG
>JBDHYT010000278.1:0-4548 GCA_039811485.1 Marinilabiliaceae bacterium
CCCGCTTTACCCGCGACCAGATAATGGAGTTTACTGTTTCGAAACTCGCAGCCGACTTTATTAAGGCTACCCAATACGAAACATCTGTTCACTACACCGGTAAGTTTAATGCCGATGTTGTTAAGGATGTTCTTAAAAAGAATCTTGCCTTCCCTTCCGGACTTCAGGCCAGTACATCGCCAGTTGTTTTGCCCAAAGCCGAATACGGCGAAAATACAATCATGCTCTGCAACAATAAAGATGCACGACAGAGTGATGTATATATTTATGTGGGTGGAAATGAATATAACCTTGCCGATAGGGCAGGTATCGATGCCTTTAACCAATATTTTGGCGGTGGTTTTAGCGGTATTGTGCTTCAGGAGCTTCGTGAACTTCGTTCGTTTGCCTACACTGCCTTGGCCAGTTATACCACTCCGCCGGTTGCCGGATATAAAGGTTCTTTGCAGGGCTATATTGGTGTTCAGGGCGATAAGACCAATGATGCTGTTGGCGAGTTTGTATCGTTAATTGCAGATATGCCGTTGAAACCTGAGCGTATGGAGAATATCCGTCAATATCTCTATCAGGCTACCGTTGCTTCATCGCCATCGTTACGTAACAGGTCGATGCTTATTGAGGATTGGCAGCGTCAGGGATATACCCGCGATCCACGCATCGAACTGGTGGCGTCCTACAACAAGCAGTCGTTCGATGACATCGTGAAGTTCTACAACGATGTGGTCAAACCCCATCCAATTGCCATTGCTATTATAGGTAACACCAAGCTTATTGATGTCAATAAGCTTAAAACGATAGGTAAGGTGGTGAATATTAACAGTAAGGATTTATTTAAGTACTGATTCTCTGTGGTTAAATCATTATTGAAGAGAGAGGCTGTCTGTGTAGGGCAGCCTTTTTCATTGTAAAACCAAAAACGACCTCGTAGAGTGTTGCATTTTAAGCCATAAAGGCATATTCAAGCTGTATGTAAGCGCAGCGTACGGTTTTAAGTTCGTTGTGCCATCGGCTCGGAGAGCCTGACCATGCATAACCGTGGGTTTCAACCCACGGAACATGCACACCACGATTACTGTCTGGGAAGGCAGGATATCGCGTAAATGCCAGATATTCTGATAAATATATGTAAAATCCTGTCATTGAGTTCGTCTGTTTACAATTCATACAGAAAAATTCCGGCTGCTCCACCGCACGTCACTACATCGGGGGGGGTAGTATCAGTAACCACGGCCTTCAGGCCGTGGATAAGGCAGTCCTTTCATTCGGCTTTAGCCATGATAATTATGCTGATATTCAGTTCGTACGCTCTCTTACTCTTTTTCTTCAGGTAATGATTTGTTTTATTTGTCCTCACGCCGGACGGGCTCTTTCTTTTTACTCGGGTAATGATTTGTTTCTTATTGGTCCTCGTGCTCCGCTTCGTTCCGGCCTACAGCTGCAGAGAGTAATCAGAGAGAACCGCCGCTGCGCCTGCTCACCTAAGAACTATCACTATTCCCCGCTGAATGCAATGAACTCGATTCGGTAAGAATTATGGCATTGCAAATGCCTGACCAACTACCCCTTGTTGCCGCTCGGCTTTGCCGCTTGGCTCTGCCAAGAAACAAGGGGTAGATTAAGTCTGACTCCGGATGGAGTCGCATGTATATAGTTGCAAAATAGTAAAACAAAAAACGACCTTGTAGAGTGTCGCATTTTAAGCCATGAAGGCATATTCAAGCCGTATGTAAGTTTAAGTTCGTAATGCCATCGGCTCGGAGAGCCTGACCATGCATAACCGTGGGTTTCAACCCACGGAACATGCACACCACGTTTACTGCCTGGAAAGGCAGCACAAAACGAAAAGGTAATAGAGCCATGCTAAGAACTATCACTACACTCCGCTGAACGCAATGAACTCGATTCGGTAAGAATTATGGCATTGCAAATGCCTGGCCAACAACCCCTTGTTACAAACAAGGGGTAAGTTAACCCGAATCTCAAACAGCATTGCGTTTTAACCGCTCCGTTCCGGGATAGTTCTAAGGCTCGCAGCCGAGGCGGTGAGTTGCAGCGATGCTTTAGCCATGAAGGTGATTTGCATCTTTTTTGCATCTTTTTCTTAGGTTTTTCTCCTTTTTTAAAATACTTTCACCTTCTTAAAATAAGTCTGTGTTGAATAAATTCCGTATTTTTATACAAACTATTTTTCATCATAATGAGTAAGATACGAATAAAGAATTTTGGACCTATCAAAACTGGTCTTCAGAGTAATAATGGATGGCTTAATATCAATAAAGTCACTGTGTTTACAGGAAATCAAGGATCAGGTAAGAGCACTGTCGCTAAGATTATATCTATTTTTATTAAAATAGAAAAATCATTGGTAAGGGGTGATTTTCAATTGAGTTGGTTTGAAGTGAAAAATCGTCTTAAAACATATTATTTACCTTACCATAGGCTTGAGGATTATATCTGTGAAAATACTGTAATTGAATATGTTGGAGAAAGATATTCCATATCTTATGAAGCCGGGAGGTTGATTATTAATGAAAATATTAAAGATGCATACTCTTTGCCCAAAATAATGTATGTACCTGCTGAGCGTAATCTTTTATCTTATATAAAAGGGGCAGAAGAGTTAAAGCTCTCTTCAGAAGCACTGCAAGAGTATAGCACAGAGTACTATAATGCTATGCAAGAGATGAATGGAAACTCAATATTGTTGCCTATTAATAATACAGAGATTCGTTACGACAAGCGAGCTGATGAATTATATTTGAAAAGTAATGATTTTAGAATAAAGCTGCGTGTAGCCTCCAGTGGATTTCAATCTTTCGTTCCTCTTTATTTAGTCTCATCGTATCTTGCTAAATCGGTTAAACTACAAAGTAGCGGGAAATCTGCAATGAGCAGTGAAGAGACCATCAAGTTTCAGAAAGGATTGCGCACAATTTGGGATAATGATTTTTTAACAGATATTCAAAAGCGTCAAGCTATCTCAGAACTTGCATCTGCTTTTAATAAAACATCATTTATTAATATTGTTGAAGAGCCCGAACAGAATCTATATCCTTCTTCACAGTGGCAAATGCTTGAGAGCTTGTTGGAACTTAATAATATGAATGAAGGAAATAAGCTAATAATTACTACACATAGCCCTTATTTAATTAATTATTTTACAATCGCTGTAAAGGCTGGTTTACTAAAGAATAAGTTAAATGATGAGCAAAAACAGAGATTAAATGATATAGTTTCATTAGAATCTTCAATAAAAGCTGAAGAACTCATTATTTATGAGCTGAATGAAACGGACGGAATCATTAATGAATTGACTACATACAGTGGAATTCCATCCGATAAAAACTTTTTGAATATGCAGTTGAATCTGAGTAATAAGATGTATGATTCGATTTTAGAAATTGAAGAAGAGTTATGAGTATTGATTTTTCCAAAGTTGACTGTCAGACAACTACTAACAAAAAAAGATTTGGCATATATGATTCCGAGGATAATTCGCCTGCGAGAATTATGTTTGATAAAGAAGATGTTTGGAATGCCGTAGTTGAAAACGATACATCAAAAACCATTATCCATACAGCTGTTGATAACTGTATTGAAATAAGAAGAGGTAATGGTGAAATGGAAGCACGCTGTGATAGTATGTTATTGATACAAGATACATTAATACTATTGGAACTAAAAAATAAAAGAGACTCATGGCAGTCTGAAGGTTTGTTGCAAATAGAGGCTGTTATTAGGCGGATGAAAGAAGAAAATCATTCACTTTATGCAGATAGTAAAAAAAGAAAAGGTGTAGTGGCCAATAGAAAAGCTCAATTTCCATCTTTTTCAATGTCTAATAAAGAGCAACGAGAATATTTTATGAGAGAGTATAAAATGAGAATAGAATTTGAATCAGTTATTAAAGTGAAATAATCTGCTCTTACTCTTTTTCTTAGGGTAACGTCGGTTTTTATAGAACCTCATTTTCTTATTAGCTCCCTACATCAGTCCCAAGAGTAAATACAAACCGCCGCCATCATTATTTATTCTGACGGCGGCGGCTCTGTTATCTTCTATTTATTTTTTAGCTCCTTGCGATGGTAAAGTACGAAATCATCTCCTTAAGCTGTTCGGCCTGACTTGCAAGCTCTTCCGAACCACTCGCCAACTCTTCGGATGCTGCCGCATTTTGTTGGGTTATTGAGTTCAGCTCCTGGATGGCGTTGTTTACCTGCATCACACCATTATTCTCCTCGGCACTGGCTGCTGCTATTTCGTTAATCATCAAAATGGTCTGGTCGATATCTTCTACCACCTTTTCCATCTTCGAGGCTGCCTCTTCGGTAATGTTGAGGCTGTGGTTAGCCAACTTCACAATCTCGTCGGCTGCCGAACGTGAGTTTTCGGCCAGCTTGCGCACCTCGGCTGCAACCACTGCAAAACCACGCCCATGCTCACCTGCACGTGCCGACTCCACCGCAGCATTGAGTGCAAGGATGTTGGTTTGCATGGTGATATCGTTGATAATCTGGATTTTCTGGTTGATAAGACGGATGGAGTTCA
>JBDHYT010000279.1:0-4545 GCA_039811485.1 Marinilabiliaceae bacterium
ACAGGCTCTAACAGGAGTATTGGACAAAAAATAATAAAACAAAGCAACTGCAAGACGCCTTCGACTCGAAAGTGGCTGTCAATATGAACCTCAGCAAAATTTACATACTTACATCAAAAGGTTCGGCATCGGCATCTGAGCTAACCATCAGCGGCCTTCAGCCATATATGAACGTAGTAACCATAGGCGATGCAACAAGCGGTAAATACACAGCATCGGCAACATTCCAACCCATAATCAACGACAAAGGCGATTTGGATACCGAGATAAAAAACTGGGCCATTCAACCCATAATATTCAAATATTCAAATGCACAAGGGCTAACCGACTTTAATGAAGGCCTGCCTGCAAGCCATAAGATTAAAGAGATTTTACTTGCCAAAGATGTACCTCAGCTTGGCGATGACGACGAGCCACTGCTTGCCAAAGCCGTTGAGCTGATAACCGGAAAGACCACTAAGGCTGCAAGATTAACCACTGAGACAGGGTGGACACCTACAATAAGAACAAAATCGAAGTACGACAAACAGAAACAGACACTTTTGATTCCGGCAACATATAATGAGTAAAAGAGAGCCTCTGTATTTTTAACAAATATTAACACTAAAAAAGGTAACCTTTTTATCCAAGCCGGGTATAAATGCATAAAAGAGCTCTTCGATCAACGGAAGGGCTCTTTTATGTTTTAGCAATCAATAAGGCTAAAGATCAAGGCATTAGCTTAATTTTATCAGTAACGGCAATACGAGGTTGTGCCGGCATTACCACTTCGGGATATCCCATTGCAAGAATTCCCGATATTTTTGCTCCTTGCGGAATTCCAATTATCGATTGAGCCACAGGGGAGCTTCCAAAAGATAACCATACTCCGCCAATGTTTCGTTCCCATGCGGAGAGGAAAATATTTTGAATAGCCGCAGCTGTTGACATCGGGAAATCGTACTCATCGATAGGAGCCACAGGCGGCAGGCTGACAACAGCAACCAACAGCGGGGCATCACCAAAGTTCTGTGCAAAAGCCCTCATCCCTTGTTTTCTATCTTCAGGCAGCGACGGATTTTTCAGAGGTCCGTTTTCCATAAACTGGGTATAAGCCTCGGCCAGTTTTTTACGCGTCTGGCTGCCAATAATCCAGAACTCCCACGGCTGGTTATTACCGTGAGACGGTGCCCATGTGCCCGCCTCAAGAATCTCATGCACTACATCTTCCGAAATATCATTGGCCTTAAATTTCCTTACCGTACGCCGGCCATAAATTGCATCTTTTAAATCCATTGTCTATTATTTTTTAATCAAACATATCTACAAATTTAAAATTATAAACGTTCTACAATCCTTTCCAGAAGAAATAAATATCAGAAAAACACTCTTTTTTTTATTATTTCTGTAACCATTAAAGCACTTTATCAGTACAAAGCGATATAAAGACTCTCCAAAGAATTATGTGGGAGTCTTTTTCTTTTTAACAACACACATAGAAAACAAAACAATAAACAGATGAATACCAATAAATTACACTCAACAAGAACCATAATAACCGGCCTGCTATTATTTTTGGTTTTAACAACAGCAGAGGCCCAGCGCAGGGAGTGTCCACTATCGAAATATGACGGTAACTGGGCTTATGGAACCACAGAGAATTTTTATGTAGGCGAACCCTTTGACGGCATAGGCCAGGTTGAAGTTATGCGACCCGGCAAAAAAGCCGAGATTCACGAGAAGAACAGGAAATGGACAATTGACGGAAAACCTATAAAACCCGGAGAGGTATTTACACAACCCGGAGAATTCACAATGACCATAGAAACAAACGGCTACAAAACAGCATATAACATAATGGTACATCCCGCTAAAGGCCCCAAGAGAGCTGTTGCCAAAGTAATATCGTTTCCCAAGCAGACAGAGTATAAAGTTGGCGATCATTTTTACGTTGATGGCTACAAAGTTGTGGCTCACGATGAAAATGGCAAGGAGGTAGCAGTTGAAGGCAACGACGTAACATTTTTCACCTCGGTATCGAACACTATGATTGGAGTAGGAAGTCAGTGTGGCGGTGGATACAAATTCACCATAGCAGGCAAAAAAGTGGTTGAAGTACGCTATAAATGGGCTACAATTGGCAAATTTAACATTATAGTTAACGACACACCACAACAAAAGGCATCAACACCAGCAACAACCACCACTAAGAGCATCGCAACAGGATGGTACAACCTAAGGGCTATGAATAACTATTTAAACATAGACGGTACCGGTAGTGCAGAGTTGCGAAAAAAACAGGTTAACCAGAAATTCTATATCGAATACAAGAACAACAACCAGGTAACCATTAAGATGGCAAACGGCAAATACTTAGGTATTTCAGAACCGGTAAAGGACGGTGTCAGGGTAAAATCGGTAGGCACACCCTATCTTTGGAATATATACCCTGAGAATAACAACGACATATTTAGCCTTCGCCCGTCGTCGAACAACAAAATGGTGGTAAATGCCTCAGGTGAAAAAAACAGTGATGGAACCCACATAATACTGTGGTCGCACCAGGAATTGAATGCACCCAACCATGCCGAATTCCGATTTATACCGACTACAAAATAAGGTAACAATGGTAATGATAGTTCGTATAGTGAATCGAACAGCCGTGACGGAGATGATTCAATAAGCTGGAACTTTGTTGCTGCAAGCTACCGGTCACTAATTGATTACAGAGGATATGGCCAATTTAATATGTAATGGGGAATAATTCACGGCAGATTGTTCCTTTAAACTCTATTGTAAACGGGAACTTACATTGCAGCCTCTTGGGGGTTAGAATATTGCCTGATGTACTGTTGCGTACAGGCCGGCCTTTTTTTAATAATATCTTGATGCAAAAAGCGTTATAAATGCCTACTCACTTTTTCAATAATAAGTTGATATCCAGGTTGCTTTTTGTATATTTACAAGTGATGGCGCAATTTTCAATTCAGTTTTCGTTAATGGATTTATATTGGTCTAATCATGATGAATAAATCATATATTATGAAAATGAAATCAACACACTCTCAGACCGGTATACCGGAATCGACAAACAATAACTGCTATTATTATATCACCAACAATAACCGGTCATTTCCACTGATAGCAGAAACAAACTCAATCGTTGTTGCTGTGATTGCAGAACCTGCTGTTTATATGGTAATAGGGAAAGCTAGCAATCAGTAGGACAACATCTGTGCGGAAATCACAACATTAACGAGACAACATAATGGAAAACAAAAGGATATTTGGATTACAGCGAAATGTTTTCTTTACCGGATTGACCAGTTTTTTTACTGATACATCCATAAAAATGATTTATAGTGTGATGCCTTTGTTTCTGCTGTCAATCGGAGCATCAAAAACTTCAATTTCATTAATTGAAGGGATTGCAGAAAGCACTGCATCATTATTTAAAGCTTTTTCGGGATATTGGAGTGATAAGATTGGTAAAAATAAACCATTTATGTTAATTGGTTATGGAATTTCTGCACTAATAACCCCTCTTTATGCTTTAGTCAGATTCCCGATTCAAGTTCTGATTTTGAGATTTGTCGAAAGGATTGGTAAAGGTTTGAGAGCCGCACCACGAGACAGCCTCATAAGTGGCTCAGTGGCTAAAAATGAAACAGGTAAGAATTTCGGATTTCATAAAGCAATGGATAATAGCGGAGCAATAATTGGACCTTTAACCGCATTTTTGTTATTATACTATTTCCCGTTAAACTACACCAACATTTTCCTAATTGCAACCATACCGGCAATATTGGGCGTTGTTTCAATTGCAATTTTTATTAAAGAGGCAAAACCGGATAAGAAAGATAATAACAATATATTTCATTTTAATATGTTGCCTAAAAAGTTTTATTTCTTCTTGTTTATTGTCTTTGTTTTTACCCTTGGCAATTCAGCAGATGCGTTACTACTTGTCAAAACTGCTGAAACTGGAATCAACAAATCGTACGTTCCTTTTGTTTATATGATTTTTAATACGGTTTCTGTATTTTTGGCCATACCTATCGGCAGGATATCCGACAAAAAAGGACGGGAAATACTTATTATTCTTGGGTTTCTTGTCTATTCGATTGTATATTACCTTTTTGGCAGATTTAATAGTCTGAATGTTTTTATATTTCTATTCGCCTTTTATGGACTATATAGTGCTTTGGTTGACGGAAGCCAGAAAGCCTTGATTTCGGATATTGTAACTAAAGAGCTGAAAGGAACCGGTTATGGATTATATCATGCAGTACTTGGAATTACACTTCTACCGGCAAGCTTAATTGCAGGTTTATTATATGATAAGGTGAATTCGAATGCACCATTTTATTTTGGTTCCTTAATGGCTCTGATATCATCATTTTTAATGATAGTTTTTGTTATATTTGACAAAAACAATGAATTCAAAAAAGAAAGGATATGTTCTTAGAAAATGAAAGCAAATATAATTTTGCTGAAACAGTCTTAAAACTGACGGCTGAAATTGAACGCAAGACATGGAAACTCACTGCAATTCATGATTTACAG
>JBDHYT010000280.1:0-4533 GCA_039811485.1 Marinilabiliaceae bacterium
AAGAAGCCTTTCGTACTGTTGTGCTGCCGATTTGTAGTCGGATATGGTGTTTAGCAGTTGCTCTGCGCTCTCGTAGAGTGCCTCTTCAATCTCTTTTTTACTCTTTTTCTTTGCTTCGTCGGTCAGCGGGATATCTGCAAGAAGCGATTCGCGTGTTGCAACAGATGGTTTGGTCTGCTGTTTTGCAGAGTCGGCAGAGGCTGTCTGGCTCTTTCGTCCGGGTGTCGGGTCGGCCACTCTTTCGTTGTCCATCTCCATGCCCGGCTCACGGTAGCTATCCTCTTCAATCACCGACGATTTGTTGCTTCGGCGCCAGTTATCCTCGTTCTTGCGCTTTCCCCAACTGCGTTCAAACTCCATTTTGCCGGCTCCCACTATCTGTACATTATAAAAATACCACTTGGCACCGGCCTTGGTACTCTGCTGGTTTTGTGTATATAGGTCGTTCTGGAAAAATGTGTCGCCAAAAGTTGTGTTGGTGGCCTGTTGCTGTTTCTCTATCTCTCTCTTCTGTTTTTCAAGTATGTCATCAATCCGTCTGTCGCGGTCGGTCTGCGACAGTGAAGCGAGCATAAGCAATGAGTCCTGGACGCGTATGGTTTTCAGGTTCGAAGATAGTTCAGCAAGGTTGCTGTGTCGCTCGCTCAACTGCCGGTAGCGGCTGCTCTGTTCGTTTACGAATACCATTGCGCTGTCGTAAGCCTCATAAGCCTCAATGTATTGCGGCATTTGGTAATATATGTCGCCCAATGTGGTGAATGACAATCCTTTCTGGTTGGTGTTGGTGGTGCTGTGAGTTATTGATTTCTTGAGCTGTGTGATGGCTCCATTCCGGTCGTTGGCGTTGAGTTTCAGGTTGCCCATGGCATAATATATCTGATCGAGATACTCCTTGTTTTTCTTATCCTTGCTTAATTTTACAAGTGCCTTCTCGGTCTCTGCAACTCCCGATTTCCCATCCGAAACCGACGCCATGCTGATTCGTGCATTAAAACTCCTCACGTAGTCGGGGTTGTTTTTAAGTGCTTTAGAGTAGGCGTTATAGGCATCGCTGTTCCGGCCTTTCATCTGATAGAGTTGCGCCAGTATATAGTTGTATCTGTAGTATTTCGATTTGATTGCTGTGTTGGTTGCTGCTTTCTCCATGTAAGGAATTGCTTCGGCATACCGTTTCTGCGCTATCAGCATATTGGCGTATGCTGCCATATAATCGGGATATAGTGATTCGGGAGCTTCACCGTCGAGGTCGTATCCTTCGAGTGTTGCCTGCGCATTCACGTATTGTTCGGCGTTGGTATATGTCTTCGCCAGCCAGATGGTTGCTTCGTATTTCGATGGTGTGTCGCCATGCTCGCGAATTATGTATTCGAGCACACTTATTGCGTCCATATCTTCGTGCTTTACCGAATGGGCTTTGCCTATGAGAAGCCAGGCATCGTCAACCATGGGGTTGAATTCGCTCTTCCGGGTAAAGGCTTTATATTTTTCACTTGTCTTGCCCGATTTCCGTTTGGGCTTTGCAGTGATGGAGTGTTTTTCAATCAGTTTTTTGCCTTTCTCGATGGCTCTGTCCATCTGTGCCGATGCCTTCGATGCCTTCTCTTTGTCCGACTCGGTGTAGACGGGCAGTAATGAGGTATAGTCGATATCTTCGCCTTCGGCAATTGACTTCATGCCTTCGTCAAAAGCCTCCCTGCCATTGTAATAGACATTGTAGTAGGAGTTTAGTATGTGGTAGTTGCGACTCAGCCAGGTGTTTTTTTTCACCGAGCAGCCGGCTATGGCTGTTAGTACAGATATCGTAAGTATGTATTTAAACAATTGCATGTATGGCAACAAATAGGGTTATCCTTAATAAACTGTGAATCGTCAAAATTATTTTATTAACTGGCAATTTAGATATTTATCCTCAGAACATTTTATATTTTTACGTCAATCAATCATTTTCTATGAATATTCATCTTATCGACGGCAATTCAGTAACGAACCGTGAAGTAACCGATTTTCTGGTTGACATGGGAGACTTTGATATTCATAGTTTTACCGATTGTCACCAATATACTGCCTATGTATGCGGCCTTACCGATGTTGCACAGTTGCCCGGTGTGGTTATTATCGACTGGGACATGACCGAACTTGGGCGCAACGATATTATTAGCCGTATTGTAAGGTGTGTGCCATCGGCGCATTTGATACTTTTTACTTCGCAAACCAATGTAGAAGCTGCGTTTACCATCTTTAAACAGGGTGTGGCCGACTTTATTTTTAAGGATGAAACGGGTTTCGATAAACTTCGTGCCTCATTGCTCCACATCCATGAGCGTTGGAAACACGACAACCGTCTTAACCTTATTGATGTTGGCGATTCGGCGTGGTGCAGCAACAGTCCTGTGCTTGCAGGCAGGTCAGCCCTCATCCGCAGTGTGGTGAAACTTGTTGCAAAAGCCGGTGAATATGTAGGCACCCGTGTGTCGCTGTTGGGCGAAGAGGGTACCGGTAAGGCAACCATTGCCCGGATGATTCATTTCAATTCGATACGTAAAGATAAGCCTTTTGTTGCCGTCAATCTGGATGCAGTTCCAGCCGAACTGCACGGTGATGCTTTTTTTGGGGTAGAGAAGGAGGGGAGCAGCTATAGTGTTGGATTCAGACAGGGATATATTGAGCAGGCAGCCGGCGGCACTCTGTTTGTCGAAGAGGTGGGGCTGCTCGATAAAAAGATGCAGCAAAAACTCCTTCAGGTTATCACTACCGGCCTTTACCGTCGTAGCAAAGGGATGGTCGATCTCCCGTTTCAGTGCAGGATAATCGTTTCATCAACCATACCGCTGGAGAGTGAAGTTGAAGAGGGTAGGTTCTGTAAGGAGTTATTCTACGAGCTGCGCGGCATACCTGTTACGCTGCCCACACTGAAACAGCGAAGTGAAGATATAGCGCCTATTGCCCACATTTTTTTGTCGCGCTTCAACGATGAGAACCCAGGCATGGTGAAACAGTTCTCCAATTCAGCCTTGCATAAACTGTCCAGTTACTCCTATCCGGGCAATATTCCTGAGCTACGGGCGGTTGTGGAGCTTGCCTGTATATTGTCGTCATCAGAAATTATTGAAGGTGAGCATATTATTTATAGTTCTTCGTATTACGATAATGAAGCCTCAGCTCCCGAATGTGAGGAGATGACTCTTAAGCAGCACAGTGAAAAGATTATCTGGCAGTGCCTTCAAAAGTATGACAATAATGTGATGAAGGTGGCCGAAGTGCTCGATATCGGCAAATCGACAATCTATAATTTGCTGAAAAAAAGAGTCTGACAGGTTTTTACTGCCAAACTCTTTTAAATCCTTTTTTTCTATTGTAATTTGTATTGCACGGGTATGGTGAACGACACCTTCACCGGTTTTCCTTTTATTGTGCCTGGTTCCCATTTGGGCATCGCCTTAACAACCCGTACTGCTTCGGCATCAAGATACTGATTTACACCTCTTGCGACTTTTACATCTTCCACATCACCACTCTTTGAAACCACAAAAGAGATATATACACGGCCTTGTATCGAATCCTTAATAGCTTCTATTGGATACTTCAAGTTTTCGACAATGTGCTTTCTTAAAGCATCGTCACCTCCAGGATAAACCGGCATCTGCTCTACCTTGTAAAACACCTCACTGTCATCTACATCCTCAATATTGATTTTGCTGATTTCACCCGATTTACCCGATTCAGTCAGGTATTGGGGTTTAGATGGATCTTTAAGGATAAGCACCATAACACCGTTCCGGGCTCTCTCACCATATAGTTCAACAGCCTTATCGCCCATAAACACTTTTATTTCGTCGATGGTCTCTTTAACTATTTTGGACAACTCTTCTTCGGATATCTCTTTCCCGTTGAGGATATAGATATACGAATCTTTTGGTTTGTTATTCTGTATAGTCTGATTCTCATTGTTGGTATTCACGGCGGTAACGTTCTCATTTTGTGTCGGCACTTCAATGGTTTCGGCGGGTTTGTCTGCCACCTCTTCAATCTGGTACTGATACACAGGCTTTGCAAACGAATACATCACAATGGCGGCCATTGGAAGCACAAGTAGCGGCTTCAGAAACGACCTTTTTGAAGTTGGTTTATTTGTCATCATTTGGAATCTTTTTTTGTTGAGTGAATAATTGAAGTGGTTGCCCAGCGTAACCACATCGCCACCAAGAATAGTATTGAGCAGCACCGCTTTATATACTCCTGCGCCTCTGCTTTTTGCCACAGCCTTTCTGTCGGCCAGAAACTCGTGATTCTGACGTATGAAACTGCCATAAAGCCAAGCCACAGGATTGAACCAAAGGGTGATACGCAGTAACTCTGCCAGTATCAAATCGATAAAGTGATATTGGCCTACATGCTCTGCTTCATGATTCAGGACCTCTCTTATTTCTGTTTTTTTGATTGAAGGATTGATAAAAACATAAGAGAAAAATGTGAATTGAGCATTAAACATATGGGTATATATCACCTTAAGATTATCAACAATAACAATATCCT
>JBDHYT010000281.1:0-4528 GCA_039811485.1 Marinilabiliaceae bacterium
CGCATTTTTTAAATATTTTCTGATGATTGAATATCTTAAATCGCCTGCCGACAACGAACCGCTGACCTCAATATAGGTATTGTCGGGAGGCAACCCAAGCTGCTCGAAAGCAAACAATATCATATATATCAAATCTTTTTCATTGTTGTAGCCGAAAGTGTTGCACAGCTTAAGATTATGTTTTTCTGTCGATACTATCTCTATGTTGTTGGATTGAATGTGAATTAGAAACTGGTAATCGGCATTGCTCTTTTTTCTTATCAGTGCCGACTCTATTATGGGTGTGCAATGATGGAAAAAGCGGATATCGGGAAATTGATTTTTCAGTGTGTGATACAGAAATTCGGGCATGGCAAATACGTTTACCGAGTCGCACATGTTTATTCTGTTGTTTATCAGTCGCGAACCTTCCGGGATTTTACATCCGTTGAATTCCATAATGCTGCCTGCCTTGCTTTCGGTAAAGAGGGGCGATGGGATAAGGGTATAGTTGCCGGTATGGTAAAGAAACTGTGTTTTTTTATACTGATGTTTGAAAAAATGTTTTGTTATGAGCAACTCCTCCAACTGTGCCTGATGGTGGTCGGGTTTCTCAAACACTATGTCTTCGAAAACAATATATTTATTGGTCACCGGATCCAGGATACAAAAAGAAAGTCCATTCAGGTGTGCCTGAATGGACAAGTAGTATGATGAGGTGACACTTATATCAAATGTAGAATCAATTATCGATATGTCTGTCATGCCTTTTCATTATTCCCAGTTACCTGCATTATTGTTAGCCTCCTCAAGAGATCCCACTTTAATACCGGCATATCGGTCAAGTTTTTTTGCTTTGTCGTTCAGGTTGATTATCTCCTGCTCATCAAGTCCGTTGAGGTACACCACGTTGCTTACTTTAGCCTCGAATACCTGTACTTTCACTCCTGAGCCGGTTGTCAACTCGCCTGACGCCAATTCAAATTTGGCCTTGTCGGTAAACGGCACGTATCGAAGCGAATCGGGATTAAGACCCTTTTTCATTAGCGAATCTTTTGCATTGATGTAAACGGTATCGCGCTTGATGATACCCATAGCAAGAGCTTTAGCCTCGGTAACTCCGGCTTCGATAAGACTGTCGCTGAGACTGCCTTCCATCTTGATAAGCGGAAGTTTTGCATTCTTCACAAAATCGATAAGTGTGTCGAAACTGCCGGTGTAACGGTTGTTGAGGTTACGATAGGCCACCTGAACATCGCGGATGTTTTTAAGCCTGTCAATCACGGCTTTGGCACGTGCATCTTGTTTCTCTTGAAAACGGATTGGCTGCTGAATGCTCTCATAAATTGCATAGCTCAGTCCGAAAATGACGATAAAAAGTACAATTTGGAGTATTGTTTTCATTATTATTTGGTTTTGATATTGTTTTGTTGTTATTATTACAGCACAAATTTATAAAAAATTTCATATTAACGATTTATTCTTGCACTATTATACTAAAAAATGTTGTCAAATTATATTTCTGACCAAATAAAAGCTCGTTTTCATCATAATCCTACCCCTTCGCAGATGGAAGTGATGCAAAAAATGGGCGAATTAGTTACCTCCGACTCGCTTAGGCCGGTTCTGGTTATAGATGGATATGCCGGCTCCGGGAAAACTGCTCTGATGAAGGCTTTTTGTGCCGTTGCAGGTGAAATGGATACGAGAGTGGAGCTGATGGCTCCCACCGGAAGGGCGGCTAAGGTGCTGGCGGGATTTACCGGCAGGCCGGCGCATACTATTCATAAGCGGATATACAGACAGGATGTTGTGTTGGATTTCAACAGTGGCTTCAGTCTCAATTACAACCGCGGTCAGAATGCTGTTTTTATTGTCGATGAGGCATCAATGATATCCAACTCCCCGTCGGGAGAGACTGACTTTGGAACAGGCCGGCTCCTCGAAGATTTGCTCGACTTCGTTTTCAGCCGCCCCAACTGCAAACTTATTCTTATGGGCGACTCGTCTCAGCTGCCTCCTGTGGGTAGCGACCTTGGACCGGCTTTAAATGTTCCGTTTTTGGCCTCACTGGGTCTCGATGTCGATTCGGTCAGGCTAACCGATGTGGTGCGCCAACAGCAACAGAGTGGCGTGCTCTACAACTCTCTTTTGTTGAGGAATTTGATATTTGGCGAGGAACCATCGACAGGCTATCCCTCATTGAATATTTCAGGCTGTGCTGATGTGGAACGGATAGGTGGTGCCGATCTTATTGAGGCCATATCGGGCTGCTACGACCGCTACGGTGTGGAAAATACAATTGTGATTACCCGCAGCAACAAAAGGGCCAACCAATACAACCAAGGCATCCGTGGTTCGGTTCTCAATAAAGAGGAGGCTATAGTTAGGGGCGATTTAATTATGGTGATGAAAAACAACTACTTCTGGCTAAAGGATGAGAAGAAAAGTGGATTTATTGCCAATGGCGATATTGGCGAAATTATCCGTATCAATGGTTATTCCCAGTTTTATGGTCATAGCTTTGCCGACATTTCTGTAGAATTCCCCGATATGGATCACCAGGAAGTAGATTTAAAAATATTGCTCGATACCATCAATGGTGATTCTCCAAAGTTATCGTATTCCGAAGAAGAGCAGTTCTTCAATGCAGTGATGGAGGATTATGCCGATATTGCATCGGTTCGCAAGAGGGTAGAGGCAATACGCAGCAATGAGTATTACAACGCCTTGCAGGTTAAGTTTGCCTATGCTCTTACATGCCACAAGGCTCAGGGTGGACAGTGGGATGCTGTGTTTGTCGATTTGGGGTATTTAACCGAAGATATGATGGATGTGAATTTCTATAAATGGCTCTACACTGCCATTACACGGGCCACTCAAAAGCTCTATTTGGTCAATTTCAAAGATGAGTTCTTTGTGTAGTGGTGTGTGATTGATAGTGTGTTATATAAAAAACAAACCGCCGGTTACCCGGTTACAACGATTATTTTTATGAATCGGTGTAAGTCCGTGTAATCGGCGGTAATAGGTTATTGCTTTGCAATGCTTTGGTTTACAGCCTCATATCTTTTACTGCCTGAGCAATTTTTTCGTCGGCCTGTTTGTTGGCTTTTTCAAACTCCTCTTTGCCATTCATTGGTACCTGCACCTCAAAGTAGAACTTTATTTTTGGCTCGGTGCCCGAAGGACGTACCGATACTTTAGAGCCATCCTCGGTGAAGTATTGAAGCACATTGGAGGTAGCCGGAAGATCTATTTTTGAGGTAGCTCCCGTGATGGTGTTTTTCTCCTCAAGCGACTGATAATCTTTGATTATGGTAACTTTAGAGCCACCCATAGTAGCAGGCGGGTTTTTGCGGTAATCAACCATAAGTTGCTGTATCTCGTCGGCACCGCTCTTGCCCTCTCTTACAATATATATCATCTTCTCTTTTGAGAATCCATATTCGGTATATATATCTTCCAGCAGGTCGTAGAGTGTTTTGCCGCGCTCTTTGGCCCAGGCGGCGATTTCGGCCATAACTGCAATCGACGCTACTGCATCCTTGTCGCGGACATAGTCGCCGGGCATAAATCCGAATGACTCTTCGCCACCACAGATATATTTTTTTACTCCTTCAAGCTCCCTTATTTTTGCGGCAATCCATTTGAATCCGGTGTAAACATCAAAATATTCTATGCCGTTCCTTACAGCAATATCTTTAATGGTTTCCGATGTCACAATGGTTTTGATAATATACTCGTTGCCTTTTAGTTTGCCAAGCTCTTTCCATTTCTTTAGTATGTACCATGTCAATAGCATGGCTGTCTGGTTGCCGTTAAGGATGGCGTACTCTCCCTTATTGTTGATGGCAGCCACACCCAGACGGTCGGCATCGGGGTCGGAGGCCATAACTATATCCGCTTTTGTCTCAATGGCTTTTTTTACTGCCATCTCCATCGCTGCCGGCTCTTCGGGGTTGGGCGAAATAACGGTTGGAAACTCGCCACTGGCCACATCCTGCTCCGGAATGTTGATGATATTCTTGAAGCCTATGTTGCGAAGTGCTTGAGGTACAAGTACTCTACCGGTGCCGTGTATAGGTGAATATACAATTTTCAGATCGCTCTGACGGTTGATAACCTCCGGATCGAGGCACAGCTTTTTAACTTCATCAAGATAGAGCTTGTCCACCTCGGCACCAATAATTTCGATTAGTTCGGCCTTGCCTTCAAATTTAATCTCTTTTACGGCTTTGATATTGTTTACCTCGTCAATAATATTGGTGTCGTGAGGTGCTGTTACCTGTGCGCCATCGTTCCAATATGCTTTGTAACCGTTATATGCCTTTGGATTGTGCGATGCTGTTATTACAACGCCACTCTGGCAACCAAAATGACGGATTGCAAACGAAATTTCGGGGGTAGGGCGCAAATCTTCAAAGAGATAGGCTTTGATGCCATTGGCACTGAATATATTGGCTACCGTTTCGGCAAACAGGCGGCTGTTGTTGCGGCAGTCGTGGCCTATAACAACCTTTTTTTCGGCCAATGATGCAAAATTCTT
>JBDHYT010000282.1:0-4525 GCA_039811485.1 Marinilabiliaceae bacterium
ATATGATTTGGTCGAACCAAAATTATTATTAAATGTAACGCAAGGCGATACCACATCAATAAAGGCAAAACCTTTAACTGCCATACCGCATGCTGCGCATTCACCACACTCTGTATCATCTCCACAGCAACTATTATAGGAATGGAAAGAACTATCAGAATAACCGCAATGAGACTGCACAGCTGCAAAATCATCAGAATAAACAGATTTTTCACAACCATGCTGAAACCACGGCATCACTACCACCATCGGAGTAAGCAGCAGTGCATTCAAAATCAACATTATATGTAAAATTCCTTGTCTCATTCAATTAACGTAATATGAAAAATCACTTCTTCTCTTCCTCTTTTTTAACAGTAGCTGTATAGCCTAATTTTTCGAAAGCCTGTTTCAGACTCTCTTCCGAATTTTTATCGGCACGATAGGTTACTGCAACTGTCTTATTTTCAAGCGATACATCAAGAGCTTTAACACCTTTTTCGAAGGCAATATTTTTCTCGATTTTCGCTTTACAGCTTGTGCAGTGCATATTCACATCAAACACAACGCACTCCTCCTTTTTATCTTTCGATTTATCCTTCGATTGAGCATCAGCAAAACCAGCAAACATAAAAAGTGCAAAAAGTGCAGTAATCAGAAACTTCATCTTTTTCATAATCTGTAAATTTTTAATGGTTAATACTATTTCAGATATTCACATCCAAAAATACAATATCCATACCAACTATAAAAATTTCGGGCTGTTAATGAGTTGTTAAAGAAGGATTGCAACTAATCAAAGCATTGATTATTAACCGGTGCCCATTAACATTTTTATCGATACATTTGCACCGGAAAGAAAATTAAAAATGAGCCGACTCTATTATTATAATGCAACCTGCGAAATGGCAGTTGCCAACGGTCACCACAGTTATCAGCCACCTGTCAGGCTTCAGCAGTTTGAAAATGACATGGCAACTATCACAATGTTTCTGGCAGATAAAGATGACACAGTATTATGCCCGAAACATCCTGATGAACAATTTCTTTCATTCTGGAAAAGATTAGGGAAACAGATACCACAATTCAGAACGGCAACAGAAATAACCGGCCAATGTACCGTTTTAATTCCTGAGCCATGGGGATACAGCCGTGCAGCAATATTTAATCTCGAAAGATTGGGCATAGAAAAACAAAACTTCCCCGCCTCGCTTCAAAACTGGTTGCCGGAGCACCGCTCCTTCTTTTCAAGGGAGACATCAGCCCGATTTGAGACTGGCTTTCAGAAATCAGAAATACCATCATTCTGCACAACCGACTCATTACCAATTATATTTACCGACAACAACCAATTGGAAGAATACACTAACAACACTAAACAACAACTGGTTATAAAAAGCCTCTGGAGTTCATCAGGCAGAGGGGTTGTGATGATAAGGAAACCGGAGCACATAAAACCGGCATTAATATGGGCCAAAGGCAAAATACGGCACGAAGGAGCAGTTATTGTTGAGGAGCTGATGGGAAAGTTGGCCGACTTCTCTTTTCAGTTCAGACTACTACCCGGCAATGAAGTGAATTATTTAGGCGTAAACTATTTTGCAACCGACGGAAGCGGGAAATTTGACAAAGAACTGATTGGCACACCTGCAATATTCAGTCAGTTAATCAACGACAACCATCTGCCTGCCGACTGGGAGGAGCAGTGCGTCGAAACTCTTATCCGGGAGATAAAGCAGATGAACTGGCATCATCTGTATGAAGGAATATTAGGCTTTGATGCAATGATTATCAGAAATAAAAAAGGAGAGATAAAGGTAAGATGCTGTGTCGAGATTAATTTCCGGCACAATATGGGTATGATAAACATGGCGTTAAAGGAGTTTCTTCATCCTGATGCTCGTGGCGAATGGCGGATAGAGCAGTTCGAAACGGGAAGCTGGCCCGCATTTTATGACACGATGATGCAGAAACATCCCCTGATAATAGAAAAGGGCAAGATGCGAAGCGGATTTATGCCATTGACTCCGGCATTGGACGGGATGATTTATGGAGTGTGGGGAATGATAGAATAAAAAAATTCCGCATATCCTTCCAAAAACATGCGGAATTATAATATCTGACAGGTATTTCAGATATCAGTTTTTCTTATAAACTACCAATGCCGAATAGGTGTTGACACCAGTGGCAGAGTGGCCGTTATACTGAATTGATATCAGTTTAGACTCATCAATATTCTCTTTTTTCAAAAACTCGTTAATCTGCTCATCAAGAGACTTATCGTAATCGTCAGTACCGGTGTACTGAAAGTGCTTTGTAAGAATTGTTCCCATAATATCGTTGATTAAATTAATTTCAATACCTACTATACGTACAGAATCTGAAATAGATTCATAAAACAGTTGAAAAAATACAATTATCGCGCTTCCATCCAGATTCTGAAACGGTTAAATTGTTCGCCGTTCCCTGCAATCCAGTCAATGACGTCAACTTTGTATATTTCATAACAAGCATAATTCACAAAAGGTTCGGAATAACCCTGGTCAAAAAGCTGAATAAAAAAGTCGGAATAGGCAATCTGATAAAAATCGAAATTATCTTCACTTTTATCTTTCAGATATCCAAACAGTTGCTTAGTCTCCCTTACCAATCGGGCAATCTTTTCACCATTATTGGCAGCCTGAGCAATTTCATCACGTGCCACATTTTCAATAAAAGCATCGGCCTTAAAATAAAAGCCACGAGACTCAGTTTTTTTCTGACGGCCAATAAGACGTGCACTTCCGGCAGTCCATAATGCATTGAGCTGTTTAACGGCATCTACAGCATCCTCGTTATCGTTGTTGAGAAGAAGAAAATAATACAGAGGAAGCATTGCTTTCATGCGTTCGCCTTTGTCTATCATCACATACGACAACAGGAGATGCGCCTCAACAAAAGATTTATCAACAGTAATTGCCTGTTGCGCAAATACTTCCGCATCATCAAGTTTCTGATTTCGATAACAAACTACTGCCTTATTATATGCCACACGACTATCGTCGCCGGGTAGAGTTTTGAGCATACGCATTGCCCGCCTCAACTCCCCCCGTGCAATATAACATTGCGACAAAACCAGCCGGGCATCGGTACGGTAACTACCATTAAGGTCCGAAGCCCGCTTGGCACTAATCATCGCCAGGATGTAATTTTTGTTAATCAGATGGGTATAGGCAAGCTCGTAAAGCGCACGTTCATTTGTGCGGTCGGCAGCAAGCAAGTCATCCAACTCCTTGACAGCCAAGTACGAATTACCTCTATCACGCCAGCCGACGGCAACATCAACAATAGAATCGGCAGAATGAGTCTGCCCATTTGCAACCGTAAAAAGAAGAAGGATATTGAATAGAAGAAAGAATCTTACCATTATTTTCATTTTCTACAAATTTGAATCTACAAAAGTAGAAATCTTTAGTGATAAGGCATCAAAATGAATTACGAATTGCAAAGCAACCTTTGGCAACAACATATCGTCTATTAGAAAACACCAAAAGTAAAAACTTCAATCATTGAGTTTTTGTACGAAAAATTAAGTAAGTTTACATAACTAAACAGATAATCATGAATATACGAAAGATAATAATAGTGCTGTCGTTACTGATACCCACGGTAATATTCACCGCACAACAACTTAAAACCAAATCACCAGCATCGATGACAGACACCGAATTATGGAAAAAAGCCGACTCTTTGCTTGCCAAACAACTGCCAATCCAGGCACAACCAATACTTGACGAGCTGAAACACAGGGCTTATCAGACCAAAAACAGCGCAGAAGCAGTTAAGGTGCTGATGTACAACTTCAAATTAAATGAACGACGCACCGAGGATGCACTGAAAACATATATAACAAACCTTGAAAAAGAGACCAATACAGCGTGGGAGCCATTCAGGCAGATAGCGCACTCAATGCTGGGCGAGATGTATCAGGCCTACTACAACTACAATCGCTACCGCCTGCTAAAGGGTTCTGGCGACAATAATAATGATGACGTATGGAGCCATGAATATGTAATAACCAAAATAAGAGACCACTACCGGGCATCAATCAGCAACGGAAGTTTATTGCAATCCACAAGTATTGAAACCATAAAACCAATCCTTACCGAATCAAAACTGCCTGTAAAATTAAGACCTACACTTTACGATTTCCTGGTTAACAGGGCAATAACTGCACTTCAAAACAGCGAATATGACATATTAAAGCCTGAAAATCAGTTTGTGCCCGATGATGAAAATCTATGGAAACCGGCCACAGAATATGTTAAGTTAAATCTAACATCCGAAGACACACTGAATCCACAACTTGAAGTTTTGCAGCTATACCAGGAGCTATTAAAATTCAGACTCAATGATAAAAAGAACATGGCTGCCCTGGCCGATGCCGATTTGAACCGGTTAAAGACTTTACAAACATACTTTGCCGGTGAAAACAAGGATTCGTTATACTGGAGAGCATTAAACAAACTTGCTGAATCAACCACAGATGCAGATATATCAGCCCGTC
>JBDHYT010000283.1:0-4504 GCA_039811485.1 Marinilabiliaceae bacterium
TTAAATAAATTAGCAAAAGAGCTCAATATGAAAATGCTTGGGAATGAAGGGTTTGTTTAAATCTGTCATTGGTAGCTGAATATCAACATAATTGTCATGGCTAAAGCCGCCGGTAGTGACGGCAACACCCACGGCCTGAAGGCCGTGGTTACTGGTACGGTACCCTACATCGTGACATAAGGTAAGGCAGCTTAAGCTTTTTTGTCTGAATTTAAAATCGACGAAGTCAAAGACAAGATTTTACTTGTATTAATCAGAATATGTGAATTTTACACAATATTCTGCCTTTCAGGCAGCTGCCCGTATATGCTAATACCTTGGGTCGGTGACCCAAGGTTATGGAGATATGACCTTTCAGGTCTGTTTGCAGCATGCTACAAATAACAACTATTCATCATGATAATCAGCATGAAATGCCTAATCTACATAGCCGCACGTTGTGACTTGCCGAGGGTGGCAGGAAGGTACTGGGACTATCTAAAAAGTATTTTATCCAAGGATTTCATGGAAATCAAGCGGCAGAGCCGAGCGCATTGATTTTCACAAATGCTTTATGGTTGTATATGAGCAACTTATAAAAATGACTTTTTTATTATTCGTGTTTATTTGTGTAATTCGTGGACTTTTCAGACACCTCCGAAATCTATTCATTTACTAATCATTATATATAGTACTCTGCCACATCAAAAATACCTGCCCGCACGGCATATCTTATTGCTTCATGCACATTGTTTACCTCTATTTTTCTGAATATGTTTTTGCGGTGTGTATTCACTGTATGGAAACTGAGGTTTTTCTCATAAGCTATCTCTTTGGTAGTCTTTCCCAGTGCAATTTCGTGTAACACAAGTTTTTCGGATGCCGTAAGTTCTGTCGTTGGATTTATGTTTTTCTCTTTCATCAGCTGCCTTGCCGAGTCGCACACATATACATTGCCCTTGCCTATGGCATCGAGGGCCGAATCGATCTCACGTTGCGTGTCTCCTTTCATTACTACACTAATCTCAGGGTCGGATATCAATATGTTTCGAATGAAAAATGGACTTAGCTCTTCCGAAAAAAGCAGCCAGCGCGATGATAATGCGAAGTTGCGCATATTGAGTAGCTGGTCGGCCGATTGGAAATCGAACTGTGTGTAGTCGAGTATTACACTGGCATCGGGATATTTGGTAAGCAACTCCTGGAGCTTTTCGGTGTTGGCGGCTTCAAAAATCTCGCCTGTACCACGCTGTTGCAATAGACTTTTAATCCCTGTTCGTGTAATGAATTGATTATCGGCCAGTATCGATACCGTCATAACAGTAGTTTTTGTCAGGTTTGGGTTTCAAAACGTAAATATACCATAAATGTGTTATTTGCCGGCATTGTGCTAAAAAGTAATTTTGTATCAACAAAAAGAATAAACTATGACAAAGATTGCAAAGAAACTGACAGACCTTGTGGGTCGCACTCCCTTGTTGGAAGTAGGAGCTTTCAATAAAAAATATGCCGGCGGTGCACGTATCATTGCCAAACTCGAATATTTCAATCCGCTTGGTAGCGTAAAAGACCGTATAGCACTTGCAATGGTTGAGGATGCCGAGAAAAAAGGTAACCTTAAGGCAGGCTCGGTTATTATTGAACCCACCAGTGGAAACACAGGCATTGGCCTTGCTTTTGTGGCCGCATCCAAAGGATACAGACTTATTCTGACCATGCCCGATACAATGAGTCTCGAACGTCGCAATCTGTTGAAGGCTCTTGGTGCCGAGCTTGTTCTTACTCCGGGTGCAGAAGGAATGAAGGGTGCCATTGCCAAGGCTGAGCAGCTTAAACAAGATACCGAAGGAGGAGTTATTCTCCAGCAGTTTGAAAATCAGGCTAATCCGTTGGTGCATTATGCTACCACTGCCGAAGAGATTTGGAGCGATACCGAGGGCACTGTCGATATTGTGGTGTCGGGTGTGGGCACCGGCGGTACAGTTAGTGGTGTAGGCAAGAGGCTGAAAGAGCTGAAACCATCGGTTAAGATAGTGGCTGTTGAACCTGCCGATTCTCCGGTTCTGTCGGGAGGAAAACCGGGTCCGCATAAAATTCAGGGTATTGGTGCCGGTTTTATTCCCAATACATATAATGGAGCTGTTGTAGATCAGATTGTTACCGTTAAAAATGATGACGCCGTTCTCACCAGTCGCCGGCTGGCTCAGACCGAGGGGTTGCTGGTTGGAATTTCGTCGGGAGCAGCAGTTTTTGCAGCCTCACAAATTGCCCAATTGCCCGAAAATAGGGGTAAAAATATAGTTGTGGTCCTTCCCGACACCGGCGAACGATACCTCTCCACAGTGCTGTATGCTTTTGATGAGTATCCGCTCTAAAGGTCTTGATATCTGTGGTTTGAGTATTGTATTTTGTTAGAAAAGAGTTTCAGTTGACCATGCGTGTCGCTGTAACTCTTTTGTTGTTTCATCGAACCAAAGCCTGCTTCGGATGTTAGAAAGAGTGCAAAATCACAAAGAGTTGATAGTTAATTGGGAAAGGCGTATTGATATAGAAACCTCAAAAATTACTATCTTTGCCCATTAAATTATTCTTGATATGTCGAGCCATCAAGCAGATGCACCTGAGGTGTTGAATGAAGAACAGGAGTTGATAGAGGTTTATGGAGCCCGGGTGCATAACTTACACAATATAGATGTTACTATTCCACGTAATAAATTAGTGGTAATCACTGGGTTGAGTGGCAGCGGTAAATCGTCGCTTGCCTTCGATACCATCTATGCAGAAGGACAACGGCGCTATATCGAGACTTTTTCGGCATACGCCCGTCAGTTTCTTGGCGGCATGGAACGCCCCGATGTGGACAAGATTACCGGCTTGAGCCCCGTGATATCAATAGAGCAAAAAACAACCGGTAAAAATCCGCGCTCTACGGTTGGTACAATCACCGAGATTTACGACTTTCTGCGCCTTCTGTTTGCCCGCAGTGCCGATGCATACTCGTATGTGACGGGCGAAAAGATGGTGAAATATACCGACGAGCAGATTCTGCAACTCATCATAGAGAAATATCAGAAGAAAAAAGTCTATATCCTCTCGCCTCTGGTAAAGGGACGTAAGGGACATTATAAAGAGCTGTTTGAGCAGGTGCGTAAACGGGGATTCCTTCATGTGCGCATCGATGGCGAGATACGTGAGATTACCCATGGCATGAAGCTCGACAGGTATAAAAACCACTTTATAGAGATGGTGATTGACCGCTTTGAGGTTGACAGTGGCGACCTTAAACGGCTCAAACAGTCGATAGCACTAGCAATGCAGCACGGCAAAGGCATTATGATGCTTGTGGTGAAGGACAGCGATGAGGCTTCGTATTATAGCCGGCAGCTTATGTGTCCCACAAGCGGAATATCCTACAACGAGCCTGCGCCACACTCTTTCTCTTTCAATTCGCCACAGGGTGCTTGTCCACGATGTAAGGGGCTGGGCACACTCAACGAAGTGGATGCCGACAAAATTATTCCCGATCCGGAGGATAACATCTATAATGGCGGAATAGCTCCGCTTGGAAAGTATAAGAATGTGCTCATATTCTGGCAGATAGAGGCAATTGGCGAGAAGTACGGTTTCTCGCTCAAGACTCCGATAAAGGATATTCCCGAAGAGGCACTCGATATTATCCTTAATGGTTCGTCGGAGCCTATCAGGTTGAAAAACACCCCGTTGGGAGTGATGAGTAATTACTATCCGAGTTTCGACGGTATCACAAAGTATATTGTAGATCAGCAGAATAACGATACCTCGATGCAGGCGCGAAAATGGGCCAACCAGTTTATTCGCAATATCGACTGCCCTGAGTGTAAAGGTATGCGACTCAATAACGAAGCACTCCATTTCCGTATCGACGACAAGAATATTGCCGAACTGGCAGCAATGGATTTGACCGAACTGCAACAGTGGCTCAATGGTATCGAGGACAGGATGAGCAGCCGCCAGAGGTCGATAGCCGTTGAAATATTAAAGGAGATACGCAGCCGCCTTGGTTTTTTGCTGGATGTAGGTCTTGATTATCTGAGTCTTAGCCGAAGCGCAATGACCTTATCGGGTGGCGAAAGCCAGCGTATCAGGCTTGCAACGCAGATTGGTTCGCAGCTTGTGAATGTTCTCTACATTCTCGATGAGCCCAGTATTGGTCTCCATCAGCGCGACAACCACAAGCTAATCAGGTCGCTTCAGCAGTTGCGCGACACCGGCAACAGTGTGCTGGTGGTTGAGCACGACCGCGATATGATGATGGAGTCCGATTATCTTATCGATATGGGGCCTTATGCCGGACGGCATGGAGGTGAGGTGGTGGCAGCAGGCACACCACAAGCAGTGTTGAAGAGCGACAGCCTTACAGCACGCTATCTTAACAGTAAAGCACAGATAAAAGTACCAGAAGTTCGTCGCCCGGGTAATGGTAATAAGCTGATTATCAATGGTGCCAAAGGTAACAACCTGAAGAGTGTCACAGTTGAATTTCCTC
>JBDHYT010000284.1:0-4486 GCA_039811485.1 Marinilabiliaceae bacterium
GCTTTGCTATAAGATTAGAGTGAGCGATATCAAGATTCTGCTTTTATCAGTAAATACTGGCATAAAGTAAAAAATACAACGCCAGATTATTATCATGTAAATGCTAAAAATGAGAGATATACAATACCATCGAATAAATTTAGTTTCCATCCTGTTATGGCTGATAGTGCCTACATCGGTTTTATTCCTTTTGATTTAGGGGGAGGAGCAGAACCTGTTTCAGGAGAATTTACAGAGCCCCTATAGTTAGGAAAACGGTACGAGATCAGTTTCTCATACCGTTTTGCTGGTACACCATGTTATTTTTACCTTGACAGGATTGAATGTATGATTGGAGAGAGTATAGAGCGGTTTATATATAATAGGCAGCAAGGTTTTACAGATTATGAACGTATAATTACGCCGTATATGAAAGCCAATGTAAACTTTGAGGAATCGCTTAACAATAACGGCGAGTGGCACAAGATGACAGGTTACTATACGGCAAAAGGGGGCGAAAAGTACATTACCCTCGGATTTTTTTACCAGAATGAAAAACTTAGCAAAATAATTAGAGAATATATAACTCATAACTTTGAATTGGGACAGAATGAGCATCTTAAAGAAAGATTTTATAAAAAACACCGTAAGTATCTTACCTTTATTCACCGTAATCCAGTTTATTTACCAAAGGTAAAAGATAAAATGCTCGAAGTAACTTTTGAAACAAAAACAAAATCCTCAGTACATGTATATAATGAGCATATTTCTTATTACTTTATTGATAATGTATCGGTTAAGGAGGTGAAAATCAAGACACAGACTTTCGATTAGCTGTTTATCAACACTTATGGTAGCGGTTTAATATCTCCTTGGCATAGCATAATAACTGGTTTTATGCCATAAAAATCTATATTATGAAAAACATTATTTTGCTTCTGTTGCACTTTTGGAAATATTACCCGCCAAACATACGGTAACGGAGTGGAAATATCGAATAATTTTGATACCTTTGGATTACCTGTCGGAGTTAAAGCCGTTAAAGGTACTACTCTCCAGCATTTAGGATATGTGTTCGACCCAAAAACCGGTAATATGACAAGCCGTAGCGACCAACGTAGAAACATAACCGAAACTTTTGAATACGACAACCTGGATAGGTTGCTGTTGTGCAGCACTATGGGCAACGATACATATAATGAATATAGTGCCAACGGCAACATAAAAAGTACCGACAGCATGGGAGAGTATAGATACGGCATAAGCGGTAAGCCTTACGCCGTTAGCGGCATCGAAAATATTGCCAATGCAGTACCTAATCATACTCAAACCATAAGCTATACGAGCTTTAAGCGGCCGCAACAGATAACCCAAAACAATAATTCGCTCACATATACCTACAACAGTGCCGGCCACCGAGCCAAGGCCGTTGCAGTAGAAAACGGCTCTACCACAACCACATATACTTTTGGTGGTGGCAAATACGAAAAAATAACCGGTAGCAGCGGCACAAAAGAACGCCTTTATGTTGGCGGCTCTCCATATAATGCACCATTATTGGTAGAGAAAGCGAGTGGTGCAACCACACATTATTACCTCCACCGCGACTGCCTTGGCAGCATAACGGCAATTACCAACCAGGGCGGAACGATAGAGGCAGAGTACAGCTACACGGCGTGGGGTTTGCTACGCAACCCTGCCAGCTGGCAAGTATATGCCGCAGGCAACGAACCGGCATTGATGTTCGGCCGTGGATATACAGGACATGCACATCTGCCACAGTTTGGATTGGTTAATATGAACGCGCGGCTCTATGATCCGCTTTTGTGCCGTTTCCTCTCGCCCGACCCTTATGTGCAGATGCCTGATTTTACACAAAACTTCAACAGGTATAGCTATTGCGTCAACAACCCTCTTTCCTATGTTGATCTGTCGGGTGAGATCGTTTGGTTTGTCCCGGTAATTATTGGGGCTGTGATTGGAGGCACTTCAGGTGCTATAATGGCTCATCAGTCAGGGGCACAAGGTTTTAGGGAGTGGGCTGGCTATGTAGGTGGTGGAGCATTAATTGGAGGTCTATCTGGAGGTACAGCGTCAGGAGTTAGTGCGTTAGGAGGTGCTGCTTGGTGGGCAGTTGCTGCTGACGGAGCAGTTGGCGGCACTGGGTTTAGTGGATTGGCAACTAATTGGAACGGCGAAGCAATGTTGAAAGGTGCAGCTTTTGGTGCAATATCCGGATTTGTTGGTGGTGGAATTGGTTCTGCTATCGGTGGCGGATGGGGAGCTGTAGCTGGTGGGGCTTCAAGTTCAGGCATAAATACTGCATTAAACGGCGGTGATTTAGAACAAATAGGTGTTTCTATGCTGATAGGTGGCGCTTTGTCTTATGGCACTTATGAATTAACTTCTTATATTTCCTTCAAACAATCCAACTTGACAATAAATAATCACCAAGTAACATATAAACAGTTTAAAACGATGCAGGCAGACTATCAACGTTCTCGTTTTTGGCGTAAAGAATATGGTGGAATACTGACAAAAAATGGTAATGTAATAAGAGCACCTTCTCAAAACAGGCATAGTTTAAGGGTTGATTTTACAAGAGGAATGGTTAATGCTGCTAATAATGACGGCGGGTCTGCTGCTTCTTATCACACACATTGGGCAAGAGGAGGGGTTGATTACTATGTAAATAATGTTAACGATATTGTAAGTAAAGCAAATGCGTTATCTTTAGTATCAACTTCCAATAGCCCTTCGCCTGGGGATATGAATGGATTAGCAAATTATTTCGGAGGGAATCAATATTTGATTGATAGGAACAGTTTTTACTATTATAATACTGCAACATCAGGAAATAACAGTGCTTTCTTGTTTAGATATTTTCCGATGTATTGGTGGTGATTAAACAAATAAAGGAGTTTATGCAGAGGTTTTTTATTCTCATATTTTTAATGGCTATCATTACAAATATCATTTGTCAGAATACCGACTGTATTATAGTTTCTTCTGGCAGTCCAAGCATTATTTATCCATTAATAAGTGATAAAAATATTGAAGAACGCAAGAAGGCAGGAATAGATTGTCATTTTATTTATCCTTTATTGATTTTGAATGACGTAATAATCAGAGAGGAAGAAAAGGTGAATTGTTTTAGAAATCGGTTTGAATTTGCGAATATAAAAAGCACAAAACGAATTACAAAAGCAGAAGCCGAGAAAAAAGGTATTTCCAAAGTACCGAAAGACGGAGTGTTATTTGTTACTACCAAGAAAGGATATTATTTTGACTTTTCTTGTGAATAGACTATTCCTACCCGCCTTTGGGAAATCAAAACAAGTGCAAGAGTTCCAAATTTGGGGTTCTTGTTTTATAATGCAGTCACATTTTTCTGAAAGAAGTCTTTAAACTTCTTGTTAGTGTGTATTGTATATTTCCAAAAGTTAGGTTATCTTAGTACACATGCTCTTTGAAACTATGTTTTTTAGCCAGTGGCTTTACTTGGCATAGCTTGTCCCGCTTAAGCGGGAAGCATCTGCCACAGTTTGGATTGGTAAACATGAACACTTGCGTTAAGCGAGTGCAGTGTACAAACTTGTTTGTAGCAATGCCGAGCGTAGCAAGTGTGGGCGTAGCCAGCGCGCGGCTCTACGACCCGGCTCTGTGCCGTTTCCTCTCGCCCGACCCTTATGTGAATAATTTGGATAATTTGTTTGAATACCGAACAATTAAGTAAAATCCAAGAGCCAATATTAGATACTTTAAATTGAAATTTAAAAGGAGTTTTTATATTCGGTAATTGGTTCTACAAAATGTGGAACATAAATATTGACTTCAATATCATTTGATTACAAAACAACACAAAAACATCGTTTTTAATTTGGAAATATAAAATAAAGTCATACTTTTGCTTTCAACTAAAATTCATCGTTACAAAATGATCGCAAATATCCATCATCATCACCATATTTATTCCAACCATAATGGGTAGGCGGTGATTGGTATATAGATCAATATAATAAAGGCTTGCTCATTTTGGGCAGGCCTTTATTGTTTTATATCGATAATTAGAATTGGAAAATAAATAAAAACCATACCATTACTAACATGACAAAACTAAGGATTGCATTACAGAAAAAAGGCCGTCTCTACGACGACTCCATCAGCCTGTTTAAAGAGGCGGGCATCAAATTCAACATAGGCATGGGTAAGCTGGTTGCCGAGTCGGCCGATTTCCCAATTGAAGTCCTTTTTATGCGCGACGACGATATACCTCAAACTGTGGCCGACAGCGTGGCCGATATAGGCATTGTGGGTGAAAACGAACTGCTGGAAAAAAAATTCGACCTGCCGCTGATTAAAAAACTGGGATTCAGCAAATGCCGGCTGTCACTGGCAATACCCCAGGAGCTTGATTACGAAGGACTAAGCTTTTTTGAGGGTAAAAAAATTGCCACCTCCTACCCTAATATCCTGAGTGATTATTTCACAAGCAACAATATCAAAG
>JBDHYT010000285.1:0-4472 GCA_039811485.1 Marinilabiliaceae bacterium
TGAGTTTTTAAGATAGTCGCCCGTGGGTGGCGAAAATCTGCGTCCCACCCATGCAGAGCTGAAATAGTAATCCATCTACCAATGACAGAGTTGCATAAGTCCTTCATTTACAAGCGTTCCATTCGTCTCCTGTCATCAACGCATTATGACCAAATTTATGGGTAAAAACTCAGGGATGACGCCTCCGTCATGGTGAGCTTGTCGAACCACGAACCACTACTCTTCCGGCTTTCTATATTCAGTATAGTTCCTGCTGAAACTCTTCAGGTCGTCCCAACGTGATTCAATAAGAGCTTGTTTCTTTTTCCTACTCCAGCCCTTTACTTGCTTTTCAAACAGCATAGTCTGATTAAAATCGGCAAACTCCTGATAATACACCAATTTTAATGGCCTTCGCTTAAAAGTATAACAATCCGGATAATATCCGCTATGATGCTCCTGAAGTCGGGCATAAATATCGGATGACATGCCGGTGTAATAGCTGCCATCACTACACTCGAGTATGTAAACACAAAATTGTTTCATGCCATTAAGTTATGGATATAACCTGATTAGTGCAATGGGGGGATACCTGTCATGGTGAGCCTGACGAACCACGTCATGGTGATCCTTCGACAAGCTCAGGATGTCGAACCACGAACCACAGAACCACAAACTCGCCCGTGAATTATTTGAACAGGTTAAACTTGGGTGATGATGGGATGAAGTCGTCGAACTGTTTCTGGGTTTCGCTCGATATCCTCAATTTCGTTGGGGTGCCGTACTGTTTGCCCATTATGTATCCAATTTTCAGTTCAATGATTTTGAATACCAATCGTTCATTCTTTATTTTCAAGCCTGCTCCCACGCATCCAAAAGCATTCTCCGATGACAACAGGCTGGAGTTGTGTGTGTTGATAAATGCCAGGTCGGCAAATGTGTACCATGCAAATTTGAATCCCCATACCGTCCCCGGCGCAAAAGTTACATTCTCAATGGTAGCCACCAGTTTTTCTGTTCCTTTTATCTGTTTGTTGGCGAAGAGCGAAATGCCGTTTTGGCTTTGGTTGATAAAAAGTGCCTCTTCGTCAAACCGGTTAATCCCTTTGATATATCTCAGCTCGGCAAAAATGCGCAAGAGCGATCTGTTTACTTTTATCAGCGAGGTAATGTATTTAATGTTACCCATCACTGCTGCCTGTTCTATGGTTCTGTTGTTGAAGTAGTTTTCCCATCCGGCCGACATGTAGAGGTAACCCGAATTGGGAATTACGGCATGACCCATCGAATATTTTATTCCCAAATAAGGGCGTGTTCCCTCCGGATTGCGGTTGATGCCGGTGGTAATCGAAGCCAGGAAACCATACGGTATGTCCTCGGTCTTACCAAACGAATATACCAGGTTGTTCTTGAAGTAGTCGCGTTTGCCAAACGATAACGAGGTGTATATGTGGTGGTTGCCGGCAAGTAACGGGTGCCGGGCAAGGGTGTCGGGCAGATTGTTGAACCTTGAAGCTATATGCTGGATGGTAAAATAGAATTGTGAGTTTTTAAGATAGTCGCCCGTGGGTGGCGAAAATCTGCGTCCCACCCATGCAGAGCTGAAATAGTAATCCATCTCGTCGGGCCAGTTAAATTGGTTGAGCGACTGCGAAGGGGAGTTTTTTATCGAGCGGTTGTAGTACAGCCCTCCTCCAAACCGGTTGGAACTCACATAGAAGTTGCGTTCTATCACCGTCTCCAATAGTTGTCTGTTGTTATTGTCGATGTAGTTAATCTCCATGTCAATCCTTGTACCCTTTATGTTGTTGAATCTGATGTTCTCTTCATGCCCGGGCGTGGGCGACGGTGACCATGGAGCCAGCGTGTGGTTGAAGAACAGACCCTGACCCATAAAGTTGCGGGTGTAAAGCGATATTTCGGGCGACTTGGTATCCGAACCCAAAGATATGGCGTGGGGATATTTGTCCTGGGCTATTATCTCGATATCCACCAACCCCGGATGTGATTTTGATGGCGACACGGTTATCCGGGCATCCGATATCCAGTCCAGGTTGCGTACTATACGCTCGTTTTCGGGCATCTGGAGGCTGTTGAACCTGTCGCCCGACTTGAATGTCAGTACCTTGGCTATTACGCTTTTTGCTGTGGGAACCCTCAGTCTGTTGGCGGTCTTACCCATCCACGATATTGGAACCGATACAGTGTCGCGCACCGAAGGACCAAAGGGTGGCAGCCTTTTGATAATTATGTGGCCTATCAGCATGTTGTCGAATTGCCTCATATTCTCCACCTGTGAAAGGTCGTAGTTCCTGGGCGCATCGTGTTGCTCCTTATACACAATAAGGCTCTTGAGCCATTTGTTGAGCATATTTTTGTTGTCGCGGCTCTCAACAAAGGTTGCTATCGGATTGCTCTCTCCCGCTTTTGATGCCTGTTGGAGCTCCTTGAGCGGGATAAGATATATCAGTGTGTCCCGCTTGTATATCACAAGGGTGTCGGCTAACGCATAGCCTGCTGATATGCCCAAAAATAGCAGCAACACCGTTAATCTTCTGATTAATGGTGTGCAGGTGGTGTTGCTATATGACGGCTCATGTTTTCTCAATGGTATGATGCTAAATTCCTGCCCCCTTTTTCTTGTTGTAAATCATATATATCAAAAATATGAATTTTGTTTCATTGTTTTTCAATCTTATCCAATTATTCATCCATTCTTGCCGGTAAGCTTGATTTGTAACGATTTAACCGGCTTGTGTGACTTAGTGTCAGTATTTATTGTAGTTTTCTGAAATTTTGTCACTGTTTTCTGGTGTGGTTATATTTTTGTAACATATAGGTTGATAATGGCCAAAAGGTTTTATAAATTTTTTTGGTCTGTTGTGATTGATAAAAAAAGCAAAAATATGAATTTGAATAACTTTACAATCAAAGCTCAGGAGGCTGTGAGTCAGGCGTTGCAGATTGCATCTGCCAACAACCAGCAAGCCGTTGAGCCAGCCCACCTCCTGCAGGGTGTGATGGAGGTAGAGGAGACCATAGTGCAATATATTTTCAATAAATGCGGCATCAGGAATATCTCTCCCGTTGTTGAAAAGATGATTGCCTCATTTCCACGTGTTTCGGGTGGTGAGCCCTATCTTTCGCGTCCGGCATCCGATGTGCTTCAAAAATCGGTGCAACTGGCGCGCGAGATGAACGACCAGTTTGTGAGTATTGAGCATTTATTGCTTGCTTTGTTGCTTGTAAAAGATCAGGTGTCCAATATGCTTAAGGATGCCGGTGCCACTGAGGATGCTTTTAAGGCTGCCATCACCGAACTGCGCAAGGGCAGTAATGTCAATAGTGCCTCGGCAGAAGATACTTACGACGCCCTCAACCGTTTTGCCATCAACCTTAACGAAAGTGCACGAAACGGAAAACTCGATCCGGTGATTGGGCGTGATGACGAGATTCGCAGGGTGCTTCAGATTCTGTCGCGGCGCACCAAAAACAATCCTATACTGATAGGTGAGCCGGGTGTGGGTAAAACTGCCATTGCCGAAGGACTTGCACACAGGATTGTAAATGGTGATGTGCCTGAGAATCTGAAATCGAAAGAGGTGTTTTCGCTCGATATGGGTGTTCTCATTGCCGGGGCAAAGTATAAAGGTGAGTTTGAAGAGAGACTCAAAAGTGTTGTGAAAGAGGTGGTTGCGGCCAATGGCGAGATAATCCTCTTTATCGATGAGATTCACACTCTTGTGGGTGCCGGCAAAAGCGAAGGAGCAATGGATGCTGCCAATATCCTTAAACCGGCACTGGCCCGTGGCGAGCTGCGTGCAATAGGTGCCACTACCTTAGATGAGTATCAGAAGTATTTTGAAAAAGATAAAGCATTGGAGCGTCGTTTCCAGACGGTTACCATTGACGAACCTGATACTCTGTCGGCAATATCCATTCTTCGCGGATTAAAGGAGAGGTATGAGAGCCATCATAAGGTGAGGATAAAAGATGATGCCATAATTGCGGCTGTTGAGCTTTCGCAGCGTTATATATCCAACCGTTTTCTGCCCGATAAGGCCATCGACCTTATTGATGAGGCTGCCAGCCGACTTAGACTTGAGATTAACTCGGTGCCCGAGGAGATTGATGAGATAGAACGGCGCATCAAGCAGCTTGAGATTGAAAAAGAGGCAATTAAGCGCGAAGGTGATAAAGAGCGTATTGCCGCGTTGGAGAAGGAGATTGCCAATCAAAAAGAACACCGGAGCCAGATGCGGGCCAAGTGGGAGTCGGAAAAAGAGCTTGTTGACTCTATCCAAAAGGAGAAAACCAATATTGAGCAGTTCCGTTTTGAGGCCGATAGGGCCGAGCGCGAGGGGTTGTTCGATAAGGTGGCCGAGCTTCGTTATGGCCGTATCAAGGAGTCGGAGTTGAAAATTGAAAATTATAAATTGCAACTGGCCGATATGCAATCCGATTCGGCAATGATAAAAGAGGAGGTTGACAGC
>JBDHYT010000286.1:0-4421 GCA_039811485.1 Marinilabiliaceae bacterium
AAAGATTCGGAAAAAACTACGCTAAAGAGTGTATCTACATCGTATCCTGTTATCACCATCGAGCCTTATAGCGACACTAAGCTATATCCGGCAACTATTACGGTTGATTTTGGTGCATCGCCGGTTAATGTGTCAGCCGAAAATGGCACAACCGTAAAGGTGACAGGTAAAGTTATATTTACCAAGTCGGCTCCTTTCCTGCTAAAGGGTAGCGAACAGAGAGCCTCGTTTTCTAATTTTACCCTGAACGGTTTTAAAGTGGAAGGTACAATATCATGGACCAACCAGGGACGTGTTGGATCCAACGAGAGTTGGGTCTTTAACCGTGTTGCCTCTCTTAAGTTTACCAGTCCGGCAGGTTGGGTGCATGAACAATCGTCTGATTTTGACTTCGACTTTGTTGCAGGTTTTGAGGACATTATGCCCGGAAATGCAGTGATTGAAGTAACCGGAACAGTAACCGGCGAGTCATCGAATAGAGAGATATACAACCATGTAGTGAATAGCAAAAAACCTGTGGTGTTTAAGGAGGGATGCAAGTGGGCCGTGAAGGGCGAAGTTCTTTTGACCAATAATTCGGGCTCTTTTATTCTCGACTTTGGCGACGGAAAATGTGACAATATTGCCACCATCAGGCGTCAGGACGGAGTGGGAGGGGTTTATACCTTCACAATGCAATGATGGAATTGTAAACAAATAAAAGAGGCTGCCATTTTTTTCCGACAGCCTCTTTTTTATTGGTTTGTTTTTTAGTTGTGTTAAGGCAGAATAACCTTATAGTCAACCGGAACCTGACCTTTGCTTATTGCCGTGAGTTTTCCCTTTAGCAGTCTTCGTCGAAGTGGGCTCAAGTGGTCTATAAATAGCTTGCCGTCGATATGGTCGTACTCGTGTTGTATTATTCTTGCACCAAAACCTTCGTACTGCTCCTCTACCTCTTCAAATTTCTCGTTCATGTAGCGGATGGTTATTTTTGATGGTCTCTTAACCTCCTCGCGAATGCCCGGCAGGCTCAGGCAACCTTCGGAATAGCTTACCGGTTCGCCCTCTTCCTTTATTATTTTTGCGTTGATAAAAACCTTCTTGAAACCCTCCAGCTCAGGATGGTCATCCTTTAGCTCATCGGCATCAATCACAAACAGTCTTATCGACTTGTTTATCTGAGGTGCCGCAAGTCCAATACCTTCCGATCTCTTCATGCTGTCGAACATGTCGGCAATCAATGTCTGAAGGCCTTCGTAATCGGGTGTTATATCTTTGGATACCTTTCTTAAGGTTGGGTGTCCATAAACTACAATTGGAAATATCATGATTTACTTTTAATTATTAACTATCAAAAAATGAGCCATTACCGGTATTGCTGTTGTTCCAGATAGGTTTGAAGTATTATTGTTGCGCTTATCTGGTCTATCAAACCCTTATCCTTCCGGTCCGATTTTTTTACACCGCCGTCTATCATGGTCTGAAATGCAATTTTTGAAGTAAACCGCTCATCGACCCAAATAACAGGGATGTTGGGGAAATTGTTTTGCAGCCTGTTGACAAACGGACGAATATATCTCATGCTTTCCGACTCTTCGCCGGTGGTTTGTTTTGGAAGACCTATTACGATACTCTCCACCTCTTCCTGTTTTAGGTATCCTACCACGAAATCGAATAGTTGATGGGTTGCCACAGTGGTCAGCCCGTTTGCAATTATCTTTAACGGGTCGGTCACTGCTATGCCGCATCTCTTACGGCCGTAATCAATTGCTAATACTCTGCTCAATTATTTTTTTTGCAAAAGTAATAAAAAATGGGGAATTATGACTGACTGTTGGTTTCATAACTTTATTGCAAGTTATATGTGTTGTGTTGTTTTGATTTGTCTAATTCATTTACAGTTTCAGCAAAAATAATTGGGTGTTAATCACAATTGTTTAGTAGCATGTAGTGTTTATTGTATTTTTGATAGTGCCACACAATTTGAAGTGGTTTTATTGACTTTCATAAGCTTTTTATTTAACCAAAAATTTGTGTCGGTACTTGGTTGCCTTGTGTGACTGAGATGGCGAAGCAGTTGAAACAATTAAGCAAAGTTAAGCTTAAGTGATATTGTTTGCTGAGTGTATGTGTTTAAAGATGAGTGATTTGTGTGTTGTTTGTGGATAGATTGAAAACTAATTTTAAATAAGTTTTTTTGTAGATGAGTAGCCTTAAGCAACAAAGCATGATTGCTATTTTGTGGGATTTTCTGGGGAAAATAGCAGGTCAGTCTGTTTCGTTTGTTATTTCAATCATACTGGCGCGTCTTCTTTCGCCCGATGATTTTGGTTTGTTGGCTATGGTGAATGTTGTAATTGCAATGGCCACAAGCCTTATCGACATGGGCTTGGGAGTTGCCATTATTCAGCGAAAGGATGTTGCTGATGTTCATTATGGTTCGGTGTTTTTTTTCAATATAACCACCGGGATAGTTTTAATGTTGATGCTTTTTCTTTCGGCTCCACTTATTGCTTCTTTTTACGATAACGAACTTCTTGTTTCCATTGCAAGGGCAATGTCGTTGTTGTTTTTATTCAGTTCTATCGGAAACGTATTGAGGGTCAAACTACGAAAAGAGCTTGAATACGGTATTCCAACCAAAGCAGGACTTATTGCGGCGATTGTTAGTGGTGCAGTGGGCGTTGGAATGGCTTTCAGGGGTTTCGGTGTGTGGAGCTTGGTTGTTCAATCACTTCTCAATCCTGTTATTAGTAATGCGTATCTGTTTTATAAAGTAAAATGGCGTCCGAAACTTATTTATAAGTGGGAGGCACTCAAAGAGTTGTGGGGGTTTGGGTTCAGAATGTTTTTGTCCGGACTGTTAGATTCGTTTACATCCAATGCCGACTCAATAATTATAGGTAAACTATTCTCTCCGGCCATTCTGGGTTTTTATTATCGTGCTCGTTCGCTCAACAATTATGTTGTTGTGTATTCGTCAAGCAGTATTATGAATGTGCTGTTTCCCACATTTAGCAAGCTGCAGGACGATATGATACGTTTCAGGGCAGCTGTAGAAAAGGGGTATCATATCATCAATTTTTTGGCTTTTTTCTTTACCGGTCTGTTTTTTGTCATTGGCGATGCGCTAATACTGTTTTTGTTTGGCGAAAAATGGCAACCGGCAATTCCTTATTTTAGGCTGATTATTGTTGTCGCTTTTGCCTATCCCCTTAGTGCATTGCTTGTTAATGTGCTTAAGGCATTGGGTAACTCAGCCGGTTTTCTGCGGCTTGAGATTCTGAAGAAAATCATCCTGCTACTGGCTCTTGGCTTTGGCTTTTTGTGGGGAATCAATGGCTATCTCATATTTAGCATTTTTGCTTCAGTAATATCGGTTCTGCTCAATATGTATTTTGCAGGTAAGGAAATAAAATCAGGCCTTATGTATTTTCTTAACATGAGTATTCCATACTTTCTTGTATCAGTAATTGGTGCTACCATATTGTTTGCCGGATTGAAGTTCGTTGATATAGGGTATGTGATGCAGATAATATGCGGGATGACCGGTTTTGGCCTCTTTTACGTATTATTTGCATGGCTCTTTAGGCTTAAAGGATTAATAACGATTACCGACGAATTGAGGTCATTGAAGAAACGGGTTTAAAAAAATATTCATAATATAAATTATTCCTACCATAATAAACAGAAACACTATGAACGAGAAAATTTTTGTAACCCAGCCACTCTTGTCGCCTTTGGAAGAGTTTGAACCTTACCTGCGCGAGATATGGAATAATAAATGGCTGACCAATAACGGAAAATTTCATCAGCAGTTGGAAGAAGCTTTATGCGATTATCTGGGAGTTGAGCATATTTGTCTCTTCAGCAACGGAACACTTGCCTTGATGACTGCCCTGCAGGCTCTGCGAATCTCGGGTGAGGTAATTACTACTCCTTTTAGTTTTGTTGCCACAACCCATTCTCTTTGGTGGAATAAGATAAAGCCTGTTTTTGCCGATATTGAACCCGAATATTTTAACCTCGACCCGGTTAAAGTGGAGGCAGCCATTACACCCCAGACCACTGCCATAATGCCCGTTCACGTTTATGGTAATCCTTGTGATGTCGATGCCTTTCAGAGAATTGCCGATACCTATAATTTAAATCTTATATATGATGCAGCACATGCGTTTAATGTGAGGTTAAAGGGACGCTCGGTTCTTAATTATGGCGATTTAAGTGTTCTGAGTTTTCATGCCACCAAGGTGTTTAATACCTTTGAGGGTGGAGCTATCATCTGCCACACTGCCAAAATGAAAAAACATATTGATGACCTTAAGAACTTTGGCTTTCGTGACGAGGTAACGGTCGTTGCTCCAGGTATTAATGCCAAAATGAATGAGATTCAGTCGGCTTATGGCCTGCTTCAGCTCAAATATGTTGACAAAGCCATT
>JBDHYT010000287.1:0-4413 GCA_039811485.1 Marinilabiliaceae bacterium
CTGCAATGATACCCGATATAAAAAGGAAAACTCCGGCAATGGCGGCATGGATTATTGCGGGCGAGTGGATTGGACTCAATTCGGTGATGAGTGGATGCCATTTTTTCTCACCTAAGTTTAGCCCCCATATATTGTCGGTAAGCCACACCAATAACATTGCCACAGGAAAGGCCACAAGCACGTTGCCAACGAAGGCAATGAACTGCGACCTGAAGACTCTGGCAAAGAAGACTGCAAAAACGCTGTATTTGTCTCTTTTGTCAATACTGTTTTTGTTACGGTTGTTTTGCTCAAGTGCACTGATTAAGGTTGCGGCAGTCATTGCCGGTTGCTTTGTAGCAAGTGTGAAGCCTAACAGATATATCACAATGAAGCCCAGCGCATAATTCATGCTATAATAGAATGCATGGCCAAAAGCACTCGTCTCCACATCGGCCAGCAATATTTTGCTTATGCACATAAAGCCCACAATGAGTCCGCCACCCGAAGCGGTCTTCAGCATCTGGAAGTACTCGTTGCGGTTGTTGGTTATGTAGTGCTCGCCGGTTCGTGCTGTGTGGTGGGTTATCTCATACGACAGCAGCTGTGTGCTGTCGCTCACCATCTTGCGTATGTTGCTCTTCTGGCAGTTGAATTCTATCAGTAATTTGGACAGCCCTATGTTTTTAGCTCTTATCTCTTCTTGCGAATCAGCTATCAGGAATGGCAAAATTAGGTTGATACGTTCCAGTTGCTGCCTTATTCGCAGCAGTGTCTGATTAACTTTTATCGATATTCCGTATTTGTGCGAATTGTCGAAGGCTGTTTTTACATAATTTTCGCACTGCTTGTGGAGTATCATTATCTGTTTGTAACCCAAATCGTCGGATGAAAAATAGTTCTTTCCGGCATCGATAAGTCGGGAGGAAAAGTCGGAGAACTCTTTCTGAATGGCAATAAAAGGGCTGTCGAGATTCTGTAGCTCGGGCACCATCTTATTCACGTTGGTCTCCATTGCTGCACCCGACATGCGTTGTATCAGCACTTCGAGGGCATATACAATTTCATTTGTTCGGAAATGACGGCTCTCCAGGTTGTAATCCTTTTCAAAATCGGTGATGTCAAGAAGACTCTCAATCTGCCCGTCGGGTATTCTGGCAATCCACCCGGGATCGCTATTCATGTAAAACACCTGGTTGAGAACATATTGAAGCGTTTCTTTTGGAGGCTGGTCGGGCAGTAGCCTCTGTTTGAGCCGTTTACGCACCTCGTAAAAAAAATCGCTATCCTTGATGATGCCGCTGTCGGTTATGATGTTGTCAAACTCTTTCAGTCTGAATGTCTCGCCAAGGTAAAACCTTAAATAGTTTCTATAGCTATCGTTCTCACCCAGTAAATCAATTAGTTCCGAAAGGTCTATCTCTTTGGGTGATGAGATGTCGCTTGGCCGGTATATGTCGATGAGGTCGATAAGAAACTCAATATCCGCCTGGTTATTCTCAATGTTCTGTTGAAACAGATTTATAAGAAGTTCTTTTTTGTCTTTTTTTCTATTCCACATAAAACGGGTTTTGATTTTTTTAAAGTTAGTGGCTAACTTTTATTTTTCAAAGGAGACTCTTAATTTCTTGCCTTTGGTAAAATTAAGTTAAGCAAAACTCCAATAAGTGCTGCCAGCCCTATTCCGGTCATCTGAAAATCGCCTGCCTGAAAAACCGCACCACCAATGCCGGTGGTAAGTGTCAGTGCCACAATTATCTGTGTTCGGGTGTTGTCGATATTTACCTTTTTGCTGGTGAGTGTTTTTATGCCTATTGAAGCTATCATTCCAAAGAGGATAAGCATTATCCCTCCAAGTACCGCATTTGGAATAGATTTAAGGAAACCGTTTATTTTGCCCGAGAATGAGAATAGTATCGCAGTGATTGCCGATATGCGTAATACCATGGGGTCGAATACCTTAGTCAGGGTTACTGCTCCTGTCACTTCGGAGTAGGTGGTGGCAGGCGGGCCGCCCACAAGGCCTGCAACGGTGCAGGCAATACCGTCGCCGAGCATTGTGCGGTGAAGTCCGGGTTCTTTAATATAGTTTTGCCCCGTAACTGCACCTATGGCATACACATCACCAATATGCTCAATCACTGGTGCTATGGCCACCGGTATCATAAATAGTATGGCCTCCCACGAGAATGCCGGAGTAACGAAACGTGGTGCCGAAAACCATGGCTGTGAGGTTATTATGCCGAAATCAACCTTGCCGGCAATAAGTGCTACTGCATATCCGGCTATGATACCTGCAAATATGGGTATGAGCTTAAGGAATTTGTTGCCAAAATTGATGCATACAATAGCCACTACCATCGATACAAGTGCCAGCCTCCATTCGCCTGAAGCCATGTTTACTGCCGTGGGTGCCAGCGAGAGGCCTATGAGTATTATTACCGGCCCCACCACTTCGGGCGGAAACAGCTTGTCGATGATTGCTAACCCTTTCCACTTAATGAGTGCCGACACTCCAAAATATACAAAACCAACAGCCACAAGACCGCATAACGTGCCTTCCATACCATAGAGTTCCGATGCTTTCTGTATTGGAGCTATAAATGCAAATGAGCTTCCAAGGAAAATGGGTACTTTCCCTTTGGCTACCAAGTGGAAAATGAGAGTGCCCACTCCAGCAGTAAACAGGGCTACCGATGGGTCGAGGCCTACTAAAAGTGGTACCAATACTGTTGCTCCAAAGGCAACAAACAGAAACTGAACTCCCACAATGGTTTTGCGATGGAGTGGTATAAATGTCTTACTGTCCTGCATGTTATGGTTTTTTCTATGGTTTGTTAATAAAAGTTTTGGTATTGAAGAACTAAAAAAAGACCGGAGCAGTAAAATTGCCCCGGTCAGAATTGTGAAATATCGTTACTTTTTAAACAGTGGATCCAAGCCTATTGTACCTGTCAAATCGTCGATGTAACGGTCGGACTCCATGTACTTGAGCCGCTCGGTAAGTTTCTCTATCTTTTTGTCTATTTCCATCTCTTCAGCTAATCCGGCATTGGTGCTTTCATTTTTGAAGTTGGTAGAGTATTCGATTTGGAACTTACAGAACTTGATGTCACTCTGCTGCTTATGTTTCAGACGAGCCTTGTACCAGTCGCTGTTTATCACATTGTTGTACTCAAACATCTGGCGCAGCGATGCATCGTCAATGGTCTTACCTTCGTAATGACCGTAGGCCATTATGTGCAGAAGTACTTGCAACGGAGGTATTGCGGCACCCACACTACCCTCCTCAAAATACTGAAGAGCTACTTTTTTCTGGGCCTCTACAATATTGTTGATGCCGTCCACATAATCTTCAATACCTTGAAGTTCCGGTTTCAGCATTCTTTCGTTAAATACTGCCAGAGGCTCGTCAAACAGACGGTTCATGCAGCGGAATGCGAAATTCTGTGTGATACGGTATCCCAGACGGCTTGCCAGCACCTTCTGCCCATTGTAATCGAAATCCTCGAGTTTTTCAAAGCATCCGGTCTCGATAAGCAGTTTTGGATCGCGGTCGGCCGGCTCCAGGCGTGCCCATATCTCCGGAATAAGGATGCTGATGTCGTGATCGAAACGATTCTCTGCCCCTACATATCCGGCAGCCGAGCTAAATCCTTTGTAATCGGTGAGGATATACGATAGCAGGGCATTGTTGAGGTCGGTGGTAGGCACTAGCATATTGAACGGGCCTTTTGTTAACGCACCTTCCGAACCGGCTCCTGTTGTTGATGGCGATTTGCCTGTAAGGCTACAGATAAAGTCCATAAACAACTCGGGCAATTCCTGATAATGTATCGGGTTGTAAACACTCAGCGGACGAATACCCGCTTTCCTGTCGGCCGGATTGTTGCGACGACCGGGAAGCACTGCGTTAACGGCATGAAGTACTGGTCGTCCGGCTGTTAGCTTGCGGTGCATTCTCACGCCAATCTCGGCTAAGTAGTTGTCGAACGTTACACCTACGTTGGTGTTGCGCTGCAGGTATCGTGGGTTGGCTGTTGGCTTACCGTTTACGATACGTGTATGCGACGGCACAACAAAATATTCGTCTTTCTCTTCGGCAATTACCTCATTAAGAAGATTTTTAACCGGATCGGTATATTTGTCGAAATTGATTGCATCTTCAACTATCTCTACTGCATCCTTGTGTGTAAGTGGCTCGTAGTTGGTGAGGAATGTGTTGCTGTTGCACATATCGGCCTCAGCCTCCTTGTCGTATCCTCTGATGATGGCTTCATCGGGACGCTGAAAAAGATGGGCCTCACAGTTGGCAGTGAATTTAAAGCTAGGATTGGAATATTCGGGGTTGATATTGTCCAGGTGCTTTCTGCCCACGGTAATTGATGCGGTGATATCGTCTTCCATCTGTATCTTGTGGCTTGGCACAAAGAT
>JBDHYT010000288.1:0-4413 GCA_039811485.1 Marinilabiliaceae bacterium
TACCCATCCGGTATGTTTACACACGTTGCAACCCTTACCGCCACAGAGCGTACAGCTTATATGCATCTCGGCAGATGGCTCGGTGAAAGGGAAGAATGATGGGCGTAGTCTGATTTGTGTATCCTGTCCGAACATCTCTTTTGAGAAGTATAGGAGTGTCTGTCGCAGGTCGGCAAATGAAACGTTTTTATCGATATACAATCCTTCTACCTGATGGAAAATACAGTGTGCACGGGCTGAGATAGCCTCGTTTCGGAAAACTCGGCCCGGGAAAAATGCCCTTATTGGTGGCTGTTCCTTCTCCATCACCCTCACCTGTACCGACGATGTGTGTGTACGAAGCAGAATATCGGGGTTTTTATTTATGAAGAATGTATCCTGCATATCCCTGGCCGGATGTTCCAGAGGGAAGTTTAACGCGGTAAACACGTGCCAGTCGTCCTCAATCTCTGGCCCTTCGGCTATCGTGAAGCCCAGACGACCAAATATCTCTGCTATCTCATTCTTTATAAGTGATAATGGATGCCGTCCTCCAAATTTGAAATTAGTGCCGGGCAGGGTGAGGTCGGTGCCCGAAAGTGCACTCTGGCTGCCTTCAAACTGCTCCTTAAAACCCTCAATTTTCTCCTGTGCCAGGGTTTTCAATTCGTTTAGCGGTTTTCCAACTGCTCTCTTTTGATCGCCCGGTATATTTTTAAACTCATCAAAAAGCACCGAAATAATGCCCTTCTTACTTAAGTATTTGATACGTAAAGCTTCAGCCTCATCGGCACTGTTTGCTGTTATGCCGTCTATTTCGGCTGTCAGTTGTTGAATCCTTTCAAGCATTTTATAATCATTTTTTATGATCTGCAATCATGCAAAAATAATAAAACCAACGGCATAAGAGGAGAACGAATCAAAAAAATTACAATTCCGCCAATTAATCAGCCTCTATGCGCCTGCTTTTGAACGACCCGGGGCAGCCAGACAGCAAGTTTCACCACTAAATATACCGATGTAAGAAGGAATATTATTACGGCACCGGCCGGCATATCAAAGAAATAGGCAATAAACAGACCCGAAACGCCGAGCACAACACTAATTGCCACCGAATAAACCATAAGAGGTATAAATTTCTTTATCTTGATATTGGCAATAGCCTGAGGCACTGTAAACAGCGATAAAACAAGAATGATACCGGTAACTTTTATGGCCAGCACAATGGCTGTTGCCACAAGTGTTATGATAATAAAACGGATTGATTTAACCGGCCAGCCGGTGATTGCTGCAAAATCGGGATCGAAGGCCACATACATAATAGGACGATGGAAAAAGAGCATCAGTAACGACAGTGCTCCCGACAGTGCTGCAAGCCAAAAGAGATCGGACGGGGTGACGGTGAGTATATCGCCAAACAGAAAACCCATAAGGTTGGGCGCATAACCTGGCGACAGGAACATAAACAATATCCCCACAGCCATGCCGAACGACCATATAATGGCTATGGCACTATCCTCACGCACTTTACCTTTTATGTTCATCCACTCAATGCCCAAGGCCGAGAATATTGCAAAAACTGCTGCTCCTAAAAACGGTGGTAGTCCGTAGTAATATGCTATGCCTATACCCCCAAAACTTGCGTGCGTTATACCGCCACCCACAAACACCATGCGCCGTGTAACAATATAGGTACCTACAATGCCCGCCATAAATGATGTGAACAGCACAGCCCACAGTGCGTTAACTATAAATTTATATGAAAAAAGCTCTATCAATTCGTTCATGTCACCGTTTATTCGTGCGTTTTAAGTATTCTGTGCGGTATTGGTCCGTGGGCAATAATCTCAACCGGACAGTTGTATGATTTCAATATTGCTTCGGATATCTTATTTGATGGATGATAATGCAGTCCACCGTTGACACATGCTATGGTCTTCACTACCGACGAAATGGTTCCAACATCGTGCGACACAAGTAATATTGCCATACTTTTATTAAGCTCTGGCAGAAGATTGTAAAGGTCGGTCTCAAAATTTTTATCCACATAAGTGCCCGGCTCATCGAGTATCAGCAACTTTGGGTCACCAATGATGGCACGGCAGAGAAAAACCCTCTGCATCTGACCTCCCGAGAGTTCGCCAATAGGCCTGTTGAGATACCTCTCCATACCCGCAAATGCCAGAAGCTCTTTGACTTTACGTTTTTGCGCTGCACCGGGCCATAGCATTGTACCCCTGCTCCCCATCAGTCCCGACAATACAACATCCTTAACGGTGATTGGAAACTCCTTGTCGAATGTATTTATCTGTGGCAGATATCCTATTCTGATGTCCTGCTTCACAATTTCACCCTCAAAAGGTTTGTTGACTCCAAGTATAATTTTAAGTATGGTTGATTTGCCGCCTCCATTGGGTCCGATAACACCAATAAAATCGTCGGCATCAATCTTCAGGTGGACATTTTTAACCACAGCTACCCTATCGTAGCCTGCCCATATATTCTTCAACTCAACAAGAGTCTCACTCATCTCTTCTCTTTTAAATGCTTGATAATCTCTCTGATTTCTTCAATCCACTGCTCACTTTCGGGATTTATCTGCACTACCGATGCACCAATTTCTGATGCTGCAACCTTTGCATTGTTCATGTTAAAATTCTTCTGGATAAACAGAAGCTTGACATTTTTTTGCCTGGCACTCTCAATCTGTCGTTTAAGGCTGGCAGGGGTAGGAGCTTTTCCATCCTCCTCAATTTCAATCTGCGTAAAACCGTAGTCGCGCGCCAGATATCCCAATGCCGGATGATAAATCATAAAAGTAAGGGTCGTATCGGCAGCATAGACACTTTTCAGCTCACCATCGAGCAGGGCAAGTTCCTCTTTCAGAACTGAAATATTGCGGCCTACTACATCTTTCAACTTGGGTTCGATAGCTATCAACTCTTTACCGATGCCATCAACCATAATGGCTGCAGTAGCCGGCGACATCCAGTAGTGCGGATCGTACGACACAGCTTCATGATTATGGTGTTCGGCCTCATCATCATGCCCGCAATGGTGACCATCAATAAGATTAATCCCGGAAGATAAATCTACCCACCTCATCGAAGGGCTGGCACTTGTGAGTCTGTCGCGCCATGTAAGTTCAAAGTCGAGAGGGCCAATGGCCAAATAGGCCGAAGATGTTGTCAAAGCCTTCATCTGCTGGGCCGTAGGACTATAGTCACTATGCCCAATATCTTTAGGAATCATCACATTGACTTTAAAATAATCATCAGTGAGCCTATCAATCACATTTTTAACCGGATAGATACTAACTGATATGGATGGTCTCTCATCGTTATTACTGCTACCCGAACCACAACCAAATAACAAAAAAGGGACTGCCAATAGTAGAATGGCGTTGATATGACAAAACAAACGATTCATAATGAATAAAATAATATGGTTTTAATGACAGTAAACAACCAATTCGCACTTAGGTTTAAATATACTGCTTTTATCCGAAAAGTTTAAACACATCCTGGATATAAGTTTTCGACACAGGCACTTCAATGGTGGTCGTATGGTCGAGACGGAGCATTAGACCGTCTTTCTCCCTTTCTATAAGTTTCACCCTATTCATATTAGCCATAAACGACCGGTGACAACGAACAATGTTAAAGTCGCGCAATTCATCTTCCAGCTGTCTCAATGTGGACCGCAACATTATATGTTCCACCTTCTGATGGTCGGTATAATATATGGTAACGTAGTTGTCGGCACCTTTCAGGTAGAGCAAGTCCTGATGCTTGAGGCTGAAGCGGAGATTTCCCTTATCATCCTTAAAGTGAACCATACCGAAGGTTTCTGTAGCCGGCTTTGCATCATCCTTGATTAATTGGTTCAGTTTCTTGTTTTTATCGCGCCAGCTAAAGTAAAGCCATAGGGTACTGTAAGGAAGAAGCAACACCAAAGAGGTATTGAAAAGTGAAGCTTTAAAAACCTCAACAAAACTACGTGTATCCTTAATAATGATAAACTGCTCATACACAGCATAAAACAGCGACATACTCACAATCTCCACCGCAATCCACAGAAGATAATTGGCCAGTGATATCCGGGCACCTTTTTTAACTGCATAGTACATTACAATACGGCTGATAACCACCACCAGCACTCCGGTTAGTATTATAAGGTTGGAGTAGAAGAAGAATTTCATGTCGGAGACTTCAGGGATCCAATTTTTCGAGCCAAAGGGGGTGTACAGATTTATAAAGAGTAAAGCAAACCCTGCAGTGAGCAAAATCAAGCGGACAATATTCCCTTTCTCCAAAAGATATGATGGTATTGGCTTGCTAAAATCCATAAAAGGCGTTTATAGGTGATAATGGTAAGCTCAGAATTTTCCAGAAGCGAAAATAAGCAATTTTTATTACACCCCAAATAATGAAA
>JBDHYT010000289.1:0-4396 GCA_039811485.1 Marinilabiliaceae bacterium
GCTTTTCTGATCCTCGTCGGCAAACTCGTTGATGGTCTCGGCACAATCCTGGAGACCCCATATATTTACAAATCCTGCATCGGCACGCGACACGATATCGGCAGCCATGGTGTAGGGAACGATGGGGAAGTTAAGACCCGAATATTTGCGCGGAAGGGTTATTCCCATAAGGCCGGCATCAACAAGAGCCTGCAGGTTTTGCTGGGTTCCTTTGGCATAAACAACCTCATTGTCAACAATCGACGGCCCTTCGTGGTCAACACCTTCGGCATTTGGTGCTATTATGTCGCCACAAATCTCGCCTACAATCTCAAGCACCTTGTCGTAACTGTCCATTGCATCTTCAAAATCGAGAGGTGCATAGTCGAATTTGTCCTTATCGGCGAAGTTGCGCTCCTTAAGTGCTACAATCTTCTGCATTAGTGGATGGGAGAGGTGAAACCTCAGATCCGGATTATCTGTGAAAAAATTAGCCATTATCTTTTTGTTTGATTATTAAACAATTGCAAATGGTTATTTGCTGTTTTTCTTATAGTATTTAATCATTTTGGGTACAATATCCATCACATCGCCTGTGATGACATAGTCGGCCAGCTTATTGATAGGTGCATTGGGGTCGTTATTGATTGCAATAATCATACTACTCTCCTCCATACCTGCTGTATGCTGTATCTGTCCCGATATTCCGCAGGCGATATATAGTTTCGGACGTACCGTAACTCCAGTCTGCCCTATCTGACGGCTATGCTCTGCAAATCCGGCATCGACGGCAGCACGCGAAGCACCTACCTCACCACCTATAGTTTCGGCCAGTTCGTGAAGGATGTTGAAATTCTCCTTTGAACCCATTCCGTAGCCACCGGCAATGATTATTGATGAATTTTTGATGTTGATTCTCGATTTCTCGATGTGTCGTTCAATTACCTTAACCACAAGATGTTCGGGTTTGAGTATCGAGTCAACGTCTATTGATTTTACTTCGCCTTTGTGGTCTTTGTTGTAAATCTCTTTCTTCATCACACCTTCGCGCACTGTGGCCATCTGTGGTCGGCACTCCGGGTTGATGATATTGGCAACAATATTTCCGCCAAAAGCCGGACGGATTTGGTAAAGCAGGTTTTTGTAAACCTTATTCTCTTTCTTCTCCTCGTGGTCGCCAATCTCCAGTGCAGTACAGTCGGCTGTCAACCCGCTAAAAAGAGCCGAAGATACTCGTGGTCCCAGGTCACGACCTTGGGTGGTGGCACCAAGCAGAGCTACCTGTGGCTTCTCTTGTTTGAAGAGTTCGATAATTATGGCGGCGTGGGTTAGTGTTGTGTATGGATCGAGCTTGGGACTGTCGCCAAGGTGCACCACATCAGCACCGTATGGAAACAGCTGTTGCTCAAGGCCTTTTAGTTTATTGCCCAATACAAGAGCTTCAAGCTTACAGTTGAGCTGGTTGGCAAGCGAACGGGCCTTGGTCATCAATTCAAGGCTGACATCGGCAATTTTGCCCTCGTCTAGTTCACAAATTACAAATATATTGTTCATATCTATTTCCGGATTGTTGTATGTAACTCTTTGTGTTTCTATTGATTATCCGATGGTGTGATTTTGAATCAGCTCTATCATCAGCTCCTCCACCTCATGGTCGGCCGACGATATCCGTTTCGATTCCTTGGCCTGGAAAACCACATTTTCAATCTTCTTCACTTTTGTTGGCGAGCCGGCCAGACCTAACCACTGTATGTCGGTTTCGATATCGTTGACACTCCACTCAATGATATTGAGGTATGGACGTGCGCTTGTAGGGTCGATATAGTCGGCTGCCTCGCCCTGACGCTCGGTGATTGTTTTGGCGTGTTTGTATTTCATCACCAATTTGGCATTTCTGGGGCGGCAGTCGGGTGCTGTGGCATTAATAGTTAGCAGACAAGGTAGTGGCGACTCCACTGTCTCGACTCCCCGTTCGAGGCGACGCTTGATTACGATTTTTTTCTTATCAACACTTAGTATCTCTTCGGCGTATGTTACCTGAGGGAGGTTGAGTTTTTCGGCTACCTGTGGTCCAACCTGAGCTGTGTCGCCGTCAATTGCCTGACGACCGGCAACAATTATATCGTAATCTTTTATTTTTTTGATGGCACACGACAGTGCGTATGAGGTTGCCAGTGTGTCGGAACCGGCAAAAGCACGGTCGGTAAGAAGGAATCCTGCATCAGCACCGCGGAAGAATCCTTCGCGGATGATGTCGGCCGCACGACCGGGTCCCATTGTTAAAAGTGTGATTGTAGAACCAGGATATCTGTCTTTCAATCGGAGTGCCTGCTCAAGAGCGTTCAAGTCCTCGGGGTTGAAAATGGCCGGAAGTGCAGCGCGGTTCACCGTTCCGTCGGCCTTCATTGCATCTTTACCCACATTGCGAGTGTCGGGAACTTGCTTGGCAAGTACAATAATTTTTAGTCCCATTTTTTATATTTTAGGTGAATATTCGTTAAATGCAAAGTACAAATATAAAAAAAGACTGAAATTAACCTGCCTTTTAATGGATATTTGATTATCGTCATTCTCAAAATGAAAAATCTTAATTGTGATTGTAATTTCTACTAATACAGATATTTAATAAAAGGCTAAAATTCAATGTCCGCTTTAAAAGGTAATTCTTGTGTTGTAAAACATAAAATCGAAACAAGAGGTTGTGTTTAGGGGTATTGCCAGATTTTAATGAAACGATTGGTTATCGATAGCTGATTTTTGCTTAACTTAGATAAATTATACACCATCGACCTGTATGGTAATGGCAAAAAGAAGGAGACTGCACCTGATGGAGGTGCCGACCAAAACGTGTTTGACATTATGCAGGGTGTGAGTATCAATATTTTTGTGAAGAAGAGAAAGTAAATACGATTAGCTATGGCTAAAATAATTGTAAAAGAAACGGCAATACGCACCCTGAAAATAAATGGGAGCGATTTCATTAGCATTACCGATATTGCCAAACAGAAAAATCCTATTGAACCTAAAGATGTGGTAAAAAGCTGGTTTCGTCTAAAAAATTCCTTGGAGTATTGAGGGATTTGGGAACAACTGAATAATCCAAACTTCAAGGGGGGTCGAATTCGACCCCCTGTTGAAAAATGCAGGAAGTAATGCGTTTACAATGAGTCCCACTCGGTGGGTAGAGCTAACTAATGCAATAGGAATTATTACCAAAAATGGGAATGGTGCCGGAACATATGCCCAACGAGATATCGCCTTTAAATTTGCAGCTTGGGTTTCTGTGGAATTTGAATTGTATTTGATAAAGGAATCTCAACGCCTAAAAGAAGAAGAGCAAAAACAAATAGGCTGGTCGGCTAAGCGCGAATTAGCTAAAATAAACTATCATATTCACACAGACGCTATCAAGAAAAATCTTATTCCAAAAGAATTGACTTCTGCACAAACTTCCATCATTTATGCCAACGAGGCAGATGTGCTCAATATGGCTCTTTTTGGAACCACAGCAAAGCAATGGCGAGAAGAAAACCCCGATTTAAAAGGGAATATACGCGACTATGCCAATATCAATGAATTGATTTGTTTGTCGAATTTGGAAAATTTAAACGCTGTTTTTATCAATGAAAAGCTTACGCAACAAGAACGACTGATAAAGCTCAACCATATTGCCATACAGCAAATTACCATTTTGCAGGAAGTTGAACAAAGAAAATTTTTGAAGTGAAGATATCCTTCATTATCAAAAAATAGTAGTAGCACTTACCGAAACGGACAGTCTGATGACGGAGGTGGACCAAATAAACTTATCCTGAGGCGGATTGTTTTACTGTAAAACCATTTAGCCATGGCATGTTCAACCAAAACAATATTAACCATCCTGGCAGGAATTTTTCTAACAGTAAGCAGTATGACAGCACAGGAGAATAACAGCAATAAGAAATACAGGGAGTTAACAGCCGAAGAGAAACATGTGATTGAGCACAAAGGCACAGAACGCCCATTCACAGGCCTTTACAACAACTTCTATCAGAAGGGTACCTATCACTGCAAGAAGTGTGATGCGGCTCTGTACCGTTCGTCCGATAAGTTTGATGCAGGGTGCGGCTGGCCGTCATTCGACGATGAGATAGAAAATGCCGTGCTACGAGTAAAAGATGCGGATGGAATAAGAACTGAAATAATTTGTGCCAACTGCAAGGCGCATCTGGGGCACGTATTTGAGGGTGAACGATTCACAAAGAAAAACAGACGTCACTGCGTTAACTCTATATCGCTGGTTTTTAAACCCTCTAAGTGAATAACGTGTCTTTTTCTTAATTGAAAATAACGCTTTTGACTGTGCGGGCATAACATGGGCAGTCGTGTTTCACTTCAATGGTATGTGTGCAACTCTTTAAGTATTGACATCGTCCCT
>JBDHYT010000290.1:0-4367 GCA_039811485.1 Marinilabiliaceae bacterium
TAAGTTATTTGTATTTGCACTTTAAATATTGGTGGTGTGCTTTGCAACGGCGTCTTTTGAATAATCAGCAAAGAGACAAAAAAAGCAGCCTTCTTGTCTTGGCTGCTCTCTTCTTATTATTACTTCAGTCTGAATTTCGTGTTTCCTATTATATTGCCATCGGCAAAAATTTCGGCGGTATATTCGCCGGGCATCAGTTCTCCCTCATCCACAGCGTAGTAGATACATACTTTAATCTGGTCGCCGCCGTACTCTATTGTTTTGGTCGATGAGAAGTTTATCATGCTATCTTCAAATTTGAATTTGTCGTTGATGGAGTGCATCAGAAGTGCTCCATCGGGTCGCGATATTCTAAGGAAAATATCTTTTTTCCCTACCTGGGCCGATATGTTTTTCAGAAGGTCGAAGCACACCTCCAGTTTGGCCGATCTGCCAATGCGGTCGGTGGTTTTGTCGCCCGAGGTTAATCCTGTGCCGCGCATATTGGCCGTCTCAAGTTTGGAGGCTATCTCTACTTTAGCGGCCAGGGTCTCTTTCTGTTTTTCAAGTACTTTATATGAGTCTTCAATGCGGGTTACTTTGTTGCGCATATCCTTATTCTCCTGCGTCAATGCTTCATTTCGCCGGTTGAGTGAGTCAATCTGAACCACAAAATTCTTCATCACTACCCGCAGTGTGGAGAGCTCTTTTTTCAACTCGCTTATCTTCAGTGCATTGGTTGCTTTCACTGTCTTCAGCTCTTCTAACAGATGCGACACCCTTTCGCGCTCAAGTTCAAGTTTTTCGTTAAGCTGGGTGTTGTTGGTTTTCAGTGAGTCGTAGTCAACTGCAAGGTTTTGGTAATCAAGTGTCAACGCCATTTTTTCTTCCGTCATCACCTCCACAAATTCCTTCATCTGGCTGCGGCTTTGCAGGTATAGCACTACAAGGGTGATAATCAGTAATGCCAGGATGATTCCTACAATCCAGGCTCTCTTTCTCGTTATATTGATATTTGATTTATCCTCTTTCATTAGTATTTGGTTTTGATGGGTTTACACGAATAATTCTCTCTAATCAGTATCAATGATTGTGCCGTAAATATTAATTGTTAATTATTTCAGTGGCCAGGCGTCGTGCCTCGGCATCGCTGTTGCAGTAGTCGTCGAGCGTTGGAGCGTCAATATGGGTTGCTCGTTCAAGCACCTGCTCAATTATGGTACTCATCTGCAGGAATCCAATTTTTCCCTTTAAAAAGTACTCTACTGCAATTTCGTTGGCTCCATTAAGTATGCATGGAGCATTGCCTCCTTTCCGCATTGATTCAAATGCAAGAGCCAGATTTCGGAATGTGGCATAGTCGGGCTGCTCGAATGTGAGTTGTGGATAATCTAAAAAGCTGAACCGGCCAAAGTTGGCATCTATCCTCTCCGGATATGCCATTGCATATTGAATAGGGAGTCGCATGTCGGGTAGTCCCATTTGGGCTTTCATGCTTCCATCGGTGAACTGAACCAGCGAGTGTATTATCGATTGTGGATGGACTATGATGTCTATCTGGTCGGGAGTGAGGCCGAAGAGCCATTTGGCTTCGATAGCCTCCAGGCCTTTGTTCATCAGTGATGCCGAGTCGATGGTTACCTTGTTGCCCATGCTCCAGTTGGGATGGTTGAGTGCCTGCGATGGAGTTACATTGTGTAGAAATTCGCGGTTCCTGCCTCTAAATGGGCCTCCCGAAGCGGTGAGTATTATTTTCTCCAGGGGCTGTTGCCATTCGCCCACCAGACACTGGAATATGGCCGAATGCTCCGAGTCAACAGGTAGAATGTTGGCGCGATGCTTTTGTGCCAGTCTGGTTATTATGTCGCCGGCCACTACTAAGGTCTCCTTGTTGGCCAATGCAATGGTTTTTCCGCTCTCGATTGCCTTTATTGTCGGCATAAGGCCGCTAAAACCTACCATGGCTGTAAGTACCACATCCACAGTGCTTATCTCCACTGCCTGACAAATGGCGTCGGCACCGGCAATCACTTTGATATCGGTATGCGACAGAGCTGCCTTCACCTCGTTGTATTTGGCTGCATTGCCAATAACCACTATGTTGGGATTGAACTTTATTGCCTGTCTGATAAGTAGCTCGCTGTTGTTGTTGGCAACAAGCACCTCTGCAGTAAAGCGATCCGGATTCCTCTCTATTACTTCTAATGCCTGCGTTCCTATCGATCCGGTGGAACCTAATATAGCTATATTCTTCACAATGATATTCTGTGCTCTGTTATTTAAACGATATGTAGTTTTCGGGATTCAATGGTACACCTGCATGCCACATCTCGAAGTGGAGGTGAGGGCCTGTTGTCAGTTCGCCCGAGTTGCCAACCATCGCTATGGCTTCGCCCGATTTAATCCTGTCGCCCATCTTTTTGAGCAGTTTGCCGTTGTGTTTGTATATCGACACTAATTGGTTTTCATGCTGAATCTGAATCACATAGCCAGTCTCAACAGTCCAGCCGGTGAAGATTACCGTTCCGTCGTAAATGGATGATACCCTGCTATCCTGTGCAGCTACTATATCTACTCCAAAGTGGCCTTGTGTGTCGCCAAACTTATTGGTAATGATGCCTTTGATAGGCGGTAAGAAATAAATCATCTCCAGTCGGGCGTCTTTTTTGTTTGTCTGGCGTGTGTTAAGATTAAAACGCTCATCTTCTTCTACTTGTGATATAAACATACTGTCTTCGGCAGTTTTTGTGGCTTTTAGCGATATGGGTTGTGTGGGGTTCATTTTGGCCGAATCGTTACGGCTGAATGCCGATGCCGGTAGCTCGCCCGATATCACAGCCCTCATGTTGGCTATAAAGTTGTCGCGTCGTTCAATCTCAAAAACAAGACTGTCTACACGCTGGTATGTGTTTATCATCATCCTGCGCTGCTCACCCGTGGGATAGCCCGGAATATACTCGCGAAGTGTGGTGAAGGCAATAAGTACTGTGGTGGCTATGATAAGAAAAATAACTGTGAAGCCAATGGTAGTGAACACGTTAAGGCGCGAAAGCCGCATTGTGAATGTCTCCTCATAGGTCTGTTCATTCAGGATGGCAATCCGGTATTTGTGTTTTAGCTTCTTTACTAAATGATTCCTTTTTTTGTTTTGTTCCATAGTCAGTGTAATAATCCAGTGGAAACGATGCAAAAAGCACCTCAGAATAAAAGCAAAGTTAAAACTTTAAGTTGTTTTTATTCTATTTTTCCCTATTTTATACACTTAATATTGTCAAAAACGATACCGCAAATTCAGTCTATACCTCTTCGGCTGATGAATTTGACTCACTAACGGTTGCCTTATAATTTAGTTTTGGGTCTTTGTAATTGTCCCTTTAGCATCATTATACCCGTTTTCGAAATTCTTTGATGTCTGATTCCAGTCAATAACCATGCTGAGGATGAGTAGCACAAAACCAACAACTACAAAATAGAGGATGGTGCGTTTCATATTTGATTTTTCCATGACAAGTACTTTTAAAATGCTGTTTGTAACACTTTTTAGTGTTTGTGTTGTAAAAATAACATTTCTCTTTGTTGCCAACTGTGATAAATGTCAATTAATTGAAAAAAATAGAAACTCGCCGTAATAATTTTAAAATAATTTTTAGTAAATGCATAGATATCCTGCCTAACAGGCAGAGTACCTGCCTGCTACCCTCCGCACGTCACGACGTGCGGTTATGGATATCCGGCATTTCATGCCGATTTACATGATGTAAAACTGTTACTTGTAGCGTGCTGCAAATAGACCTGAAAGGTCATTTCTCCATAACCTTGGGGCATCGACCCAAGGAAAAGTAAGTGAGGGTAGGCTGCCTGGAAGGCAGGATATAGCGTAGAAGCAAATATTCTGATTAATACATGTGAAATCCTGTCTTTGTCTTCATCGATTTAAAATTCAGATATAAAAGTTTTGGCTACCTTACCTTGTGTCACGGCATTGGCGCAGTATCAGTAACCACGGCCTTCAGGCCGTGGTCTTCTGCAGTCAGTCCATTCGGCTTTAGCCATGACTATTATGTTGATATTCTGCTTGTACGTACAATTTTGTCCTCCATCTGGGCTTAATCAATGGACAATTGACAGTTGATAGTTGACAATGACAAAATTGAAAGTTGACCCTTCGACGGGCTATCAATGACAGATTTGGTAAATGAGATCTCTCACTTCGTTCGAGATGACTGTCCGTTAAGCGCAGAAGGGGGAGGGGATTGGGGCGGCAAAGCCGCCCCAACCCCCTCCCCAAACAACTAATGGTAAGGTCATTCCGACCGCAGGGAGGAATCTTTGAAAGAGCCAAAGATAATTCGTCTCCTGTCATCTGCGCGTTACGACCAAATTAGTGG
>JBDHYT010000291.1:0-4358 GCA_039811485.1 Marinilabiliaceae bacterium
CAGTTTGTAATCAACATTGGTAAGGTCTTTATCAATCATCAGAACATCGGCACCCGAATACTCCTGCTCTGCCGTTCCGGCAATAAATTTATCGGCCGAGCTCGACCGTTGCTGATCTATCAACTCTTGCTCCCGCTTGGCCTGAAGTGCAATATACTCTTTTATCTGGGCTGAATTAATCTTCTCATTGCCTACATCGCACAAAAAGTCATGCACATTTTTATAACCAAACCCCTTAACAAGCTGATGCAGCAACTGATCGGTAAGTTCCAACTTCCAGTTTTTCAACCTTCTGATAAGCAACTCCTTGCCTATTTCACTCTGCTTATATTGTATCTCTTTGAGTGCCTGTTTAAGTTTGGTCTTTGCCTTGGATGTTACCACTATGTTGAGCCAATCTTGCTTGGGCTCCTGATGGTTAGAGGTGAGTATCTCTATCTGGTCGCCATTACGCAGAACATACTTGATAGGCACATTACGCTGGTTAACCTTAGCACCAACACATTTTTTACCCACTTCGGAGTGTACGTCAAAGGCAAAATCAAGAACTGTAGCTCCTTTGCGCAGTCTCTTCAAATCGCCACGAGGGGTGAAGATAAACACCTCTTCGTCATAGAGATTAAGGCTAAAGTCATCGATGAACTCAATTGAGTTAAGTTCCGGATTATCAAGCACCTCACGAATATTTTTCAGCCACTCGTCCATCCCCTGTTCTCCCCTGATACCCTTGTATTTCCAGTGTGCAGCAAAACCCTTCTCGGCCACTTCATCCATCCTCCGTGTCCGAATCTGGACTTCAACCCACTTATTCTCCGGACCAAACACGGTGGTGTGCAACGACTCGTATCCGTTGCTCTTAGGTGCCGAAATCCAGTCGCGCAGACGGCTTGGGTTGGGTTGATACCTGTCGGTAACAAGCGAATAGACCCTCCAGCACTCGGCTTTCTCCTGCTCCACCGGACACTCTAATATTATCCGAATGGCAAAGAGGTCGTAAACCTGCTCAAACTCTACGTTCGATTTTTTTATTTTGTTATAGATGGAGTTTATTGTCTTGGTGCGCCCCTTAATTTCAAAATCAAACCCTTGTTGTTCAAGCATCTGACGCAGTGGAGCAATAAACTCGCTGATATATTTTTCGCGTGCTTTCTTGGTTTCGTTCAGTTTACCTGCAATAAAGGAGTACATCTCGCGATTGGTAAACTTCATCACCAAATCCTCCATCTCCGACTTTATTGCGTAAAGTCCCATCCTGTGCGCCATTGGAGCATACAGATAACCAACCTCGGCACTGATTCCCTGTTGGGCATCGCGCGGAAAATGGTTGAGATTACGCATGGTGCAGAGCCTGTCGGCAATGATTATAAGAATGACACGCAAATCCTGGGCAAGTGTCATCAGTAGCTTTCTGAAGTTCTCGTTCTGAACCGCATTGGTTTTATGATAGAGCTGGGCAACCTTAACCAACCCTGCTGTAATCGACTTCACCTGGGGACCAAACAGCTCCTCAATGCGCTCGGGCGTCATATTTGAATAGAGCGAACTCCCATACAAAAGCGAACAGATGACCGAGGTACGCCCCAAACCAAGTTCCAACGATACAGCTGTTGCAACTTCAAAGGAGTGTCTTAGGTTGAAATATATAGTCTCATCGGCCTTGGTTGCTCCAATACCTTCGCGCATCAACTTCTTTATAAGCTTAATGTCGTCGGGCTGCCTTATTGATGCTGTGGCACCAAGCAGTTTTCGATACGCTTGCTGAAACTCCTGAGTTGGTGAGAGTGTGGCTTTGACCATGGCAATAACAATTCTTTCTACCGTAAATATAGTAAAAACCAGCTATTGCGCATAGATTAAAAGACAGTTTACCCGTTTTTTAACAATCAATAATCATTATAACCCAAATTAAAAAATGTTTTTAGAATACCTGTTTCAAGAAAATATTATTGACATTATGCAATTCAACAACTAATAATCACTATATTTATATCTGGATAAGGGAACAATTTTCATCCCTGGTCATTCAACGGTAAGAAATTATTATCAAAACATTATGCGAAACAGCGGAAGTTTTTTTGGGGGTTTACTGGCCGGCGCCGCCATTGGTGCTGCCTTAGCACTACTTTTTGCCCCTGCCAAAGGTGCAGAAACACGTGAAGCATTGGGGAACAAACTGCGCCAACTTTACGATGAACTTAAACAGATGAAACAGAAAGTGGCCGACGGATACAACCAGGAAGATCTGAAAGATAAGATTGAGCGACTCGAAAAACAGATCGACCAGGTTATCAACCGAATAAATGCCACCGAATAATAAGATGCAGTGATGGAACAGCTACGCAACGAATTGTCGGAGACAGCAGATGATGCAAAAGAGTATATCAACCTGCAGCTTACACTCTATAAACTGAAGAGTGCAAAACTTCTGTCGAAGCTATTGGTTAAACTACTTAAGTTTTTTATATTCACCAATATAGCCCTTATTACTTTAATATTTACTTCATTTGCAGCTGCCACCTTTATCGACTCCTTTTCCAACACACCCGGACTTGGATTTGCCGTGGTTGCACTTTTTTTCGTTATGGTTGGTGTTGTGCTGATGGTGATGCGGAAACGTATTCTGGAAGAACCTGTTATCAGAATGGTAGTAACCTATTTTTTCGGGAAAGAACAATGAATTTAGAACGCAAGATACAAAATATCAAGAGTTTCAACGACTTCGACAGTGCAGAGCGCGATATTGAAGCAATGATTAGAATTTCGGTACAAAAACTCAAATTCAGGAAACTGGCACTCCAGTATATGCTAAATCCGATAAATATTATCGATTCTGTTTTAACCGAAACATCGGCCCGCATTATCGCTAAGGTAGGCCGATGGTTCGATAAGTTTTAATGTTTAAGAGAACCAACAACTTTTTATTACTATGTCGATATCTTAAACTACTGCTTTAATATATTCTCTTTAACCTGCTAATTAGCAGGAACAACCACAGGCTACATATTCAAACTGTCTGTAATATTGTCCTATTTGCCTCAAGTAATCGTCGGTTTGTTCTTTTGTTGCCGATGTTATCTGGCTAAAGAACTGTTGACCAACAACTTCCATACCGCAGAAGCCAAAAATTTCGTCGCTGTGAATCTTTTTAAATGCCTCCAACAGGTTATTCTCCTCATATCTGGCAATATCGTTACCCATAGAGGTAAACAGAAATACCTTTTTGTCTTTCAGCAGACCTACAACCTTGCCATTTTCATTTTTATAGGCAAATCCCCACGACAGCACCCTGTCGATATATCCTTTCATGATTGCGGGAAAGCCTGTCCACCACATTGGATATAAGAAAGTTACAATGTCGGCGTCGGATATAAGTTTCTGTTCGTAGGCAATGTCGCGCGGTGTTGATCCACTCCGCATCATATCCATGTCGGATGGCGACAGCACCGGATCGAAGCCGATTGCATAAAGGTCGCGCACCACCACATTCCAGCCAAGTTTCCGGCCTCTCTCCACAAGGGCGTCGGCCGACTGGTGGCTGAAGCTGTCGGTCGATGGGTGTGCCACTATTATCAGGTGATTCATTTTTATCTGTTTTTGAATATGTTCTGGAATAAGACTATTGAAAAGAGAAAAAGTTCAAACAAAAAGAGTGGTTTAAGGCTCAAATAACAATTATTAGATTATTTTTGCTCTCTTATGAACCTCAAATTATCATAATAGCACCGAAAATATGGAACAGCTTTCCATCATACTCACAGAGAAAAAGAGCCTTGGCTACGTTGCCATCCCCTTTATGGTTTCGTTTGAAAACGCTCCTGCACTGACACTTATCGAACAGGTACTGCCCAACCATATTACTGAAGGCAAATACCACTTCAGTGGCATAGAGAAGGAGATAATCGACAGCCTATACAAAATCAACGAACAATCGCTGTTTAAGCGTTTCTCGCGCGAGAAGACATTAAAATCATTCTTCGATAACCTGACGCCTGAAATGGTGAGCCAACATTTGCGGCCTTTTATAGAGGGCACTCTCACCGAGGCCTTCAACCTCATAGCTGCCAGCGATTTACAGGTATTTCAAAAAAAGATAACCTACAGCAACCTTTATATATCCGACCAGGTACATCTCGCTGTTGAACACAGCCGGGCCGTATTCAACTTCTCGCTTAACCAGGAGGGGCTCTCCTACACCTTGTCTATATCCGAAGGCGATAAAAAAGTGAGTCTGCTCAAAAAAGATGTTGATGAGATTACCCACAATCCGGCATCGCTGCTTATCAACCACCATCTTTACCGGTTCGACAATATAGACTCGAAAAAATTCAAGCCATTTGTTGATAAAAACAGCATTGTGG
>JBDHYT010000292.1:0-4342 GCA_039811485.1 Marinilabiliaceae bacterium
AACAAGGCAATAACACTTAATCCCCGGTTTTATGATGCTTTAATCCGCCGTGGCGAAATACTGAGTTCTACTGGTGATTATGAGCGTGCCATCGACGATTTCACTGCGGCACTCAAGGTAAAGCGCAAATCGTATGAAGCTTTAGTAGGACGTGGCAGAACTTATATGCTTATGAACCAATATAATGCAGCCTACAACGATCTACTAAAGGGCAGTCGCACAAACGATAAAAATGGAGAGGTCTATTTTTATCTCTCCAAAGTGTGCCTCAAATTAGGCGAAAAGGAACAGGCGCGCATCTACAAACGAATGGCGCGTGACCTGGGCTACGATGGTAATTAATTCCAGACAGGCTTTGTATAGAATGGCTTAACATCGGTGGCTATCATGCCTGCCTGCTGGGCTGCAACCAAACCGGCTTCACCATCTTCAAATACCTGGCAATAGCGAGCCTCAACGCCCATCAACTCGGCACAACGCAAAAATGTCTCAGGATGTGGTTTTCCGTTATCAACATCGTCGGCGGTTATGATACAATCGAAGTATGATATTAGATTGGTTTTGTTTAACATATCTAATGCCTTCTCGCGACCACTGCCTGTGCCCACGGCCATCGGGAGCTTATTGGCGTAATCGTAAACGAGCTTAACAATGGGTTCAATAAGCTCAATGGGCTTATTATGAGCACTTACAAGTGACTCTTTCTCTTTGAGCAGAACTTCTGGTTTCACTTCGGCACCAAAATCTTTTACCAAAGTGGTGGCTATCTCAATTACCGGCCGTCCGGTAAGGGCAAAAAAGTAATCTTTGGTAACTTTGATACCATATTTTTTGCATACTGTCTCCCAGGCTTTGTAGTGTATCGAAATGGTATTGAGCAATGTGCCGTCCATATCGAAAATTAGTGCTTTGGTGCTGGAGTCTATCTTTTGAATGTTCATAATCAGAAAAATAATGTGCAAGTAATTGAATTATGACCAATAAACCAAAAAGTATGCCAATAGGTTGTGGTTAATCATTGTTAAAATAAGCTGTGCTACTGATAAGGTGGTTACTATTGCTTAATTTTGTAGGTTAATGAATTTTATAATTATTGTTACTATGGATGAAGGTGTAAAAATATTGATGCGTGAACTTATACCGCAGGCGGTGATGTATAGCAAGATGCTTATTGTAGCCTCGTTAGTGTTTTCGTTGGGGTGGTGGCTTATAAAAAAGTTACTCAAGGGTTTAAATAGAGTTATGGAACTCAGGGAGGTCGATATCACCCTAAGGCCGTTTCTAACCAGTGTGGTATCGGTTTCGCTTAAACTGTTGCTCATTATCAGTGTTATATCATATCTGGGTATTCCCATGACTTCGTTTGTGGCACTGCTTGGTGCAGCTGGTTTGGCAATCGGTATGGCATTCTCTGGCACACTGCAGAATATTGCCGGTGGAGTTATTCTTTTGGTACTCAAACCATTTAAAGTTGGCGATTTTATCGAGGCTCAGGGATTCTCGGGAACTGTTAAAGAGATTTTGATATTCAACACCAATTTGGTTACCTCCGACAATAAGGCGGTGATAATACCCAATGGCGGACTTGCCACCGGATCTATCATCAACTACTCCAAAATGAAAGAACGCCGTGTCGATCTTACTTTCTCCATTAGTTTTAAGGATGATACCGATAAAGCAAAAAAAATTATCAGACAGGTTTTTACGGCCAATTCTTTAGTTCTCAACACCCCGGCTCCTTTGGTAGAGCTTATAAAACTTGGCGAAAGCAGCGTGGAAATCGTGTGCCGTATCTGGGTTAAAACTCCCGACTATTGGAGTGTATATTTTTATATGATTGATAATGTGAAGAAAGAGTTCGATGCCAATGGGATAAGCTTCCCTTATCCGCAGCGTGATATTTATATTAAAAGTAAACCCATTATTTAATATGAGGTAGTTTTTAATTATTGACTTTAATGGATAATTGAGTTATTTTTGCTCATATTTATTATTATTAATCATATTGACCGCTGTTTATGCTGGTCAATTAAAATTAAGAATCATTACATGAAAAAATCAGTATTATTTTTTATTCTGACAGCCTTTACCTTAGCAGCTCATTCTCAGGCTCCTGCCGATTCGGTGCCAAGCTGGAAATTTGGTGGTCAGTCGTCGTTTACATTCAATCAGGTGTCGCTTACCAACTGGTCGGCGGGCGGTAAAAACTCAATGTCGGGAACTTTTCTGTTCAAGACTTTTGCAAACTACAAAAAGGGACGTGTCATCTGGGATAATGTGCTCGATTTGGGTTATGGATTGACCAAGCAAGGGAGCGAAAATATGGTGAAGAGTGAAGATAAGCTCCAGTTTGCAACTCAGTTTGGTTATGAAGCCGGCTCCAATTGGTACTACTCTGCCCTTGGCGATTTCAAAACCCAGTTTGACGACGGTTTTCAGGATCCGCCAAAAAACAGTGTTGTCATATCCCGTTTTATGGCTCCTGCGTATGCCAATCTGTCATTGGGTATGCAGTATAAACCTAATGACAACTTCATGCTTTATCTGTCGCCTTTAAGCTCTAAGATGACTATTGTGCAGGATGATGTGCTGTCGAAGGCCGGTGCTTTTGGTGTTAAGGCAGGTGATAAGTTCAGAGCCGAGTATGGTGCACTGACTAAAGTGACAGCTAAAAAGGCCAATATCATTAAAAATGTTGATGGTTATACACGACTCGATCTATTCTCCAACCTGGCCGATAAACCTCAAAATATTGACGTTGACTTTGAAGCTGGTTTGAATATGAAAGTGAATGAGTATTTGTCGGCTCTTGTGAAACTCAATATGCTTTACGATGACGATATAAAATATGTCAATTCCGCAGGGGTAGAGCGGGGTGCAAGAGCCCAGTTCAAGCAGCTCTTCGGTTTCGGACTTGTATATAAATGGTAAATAAAAAAAATCCGGTCTCGACCGGATTTTTTTTTATTTAATTTTTACTCTTAGCGCAGGTCTATTATCTGCACCTTAGGGTTGGCTGCCTTGTTGAAGGTGAATTCAGAGTCGGCGGCTGAAACATTGGTCTCCATCTTTTTCAGGGTCACAGTGTAGTTGTTGCCGTCCTTGCCCTGCTGCATGAAGCTGTGTATCTGCAATGTCTCTTTGTTGATTAGCAGCTTAACCCGAGAGAATGGTTTGTTTCTGTCTTCGGGATATAGATCAATCTCGTACATTGTCTTTCCGGCTATATTCTTCTCGCCTATATATTTCAGCTTGAAACCCTTTTCGTAGATGGTGAATATGTTGGCGGGGTTTAGCACTGTGTCGTCGTTCATGTCGGGCTCCGATATATTCACTTCGCCTGCATCCTTCATCCATGTGGCCAGTGTCTTACCATCATAATAGTTTACAACGCCCATCAGGTTGATGCGGTATTTGTTGCCTTTAAGAAGGATTGAACCATCCTGGTTTTCTTTAATGTTATCCTGCAGGTTTTCGAGTGCAAACGAAAAATCGGCTTTTATGCTTTGGTATTGTTTTGTCTTTGCCGATACTTTATTTAGTATCTCTTTGGCTTTGGCTGCTTCATCGGTTTGTGCTCCAGCCACACAAGCAATCATCAATGCAATGGTTAAGGTTAATATTCTCATAATTATTTTGTTGGTTATATTTTTCTGTTAACTATTATCTGTAGTTGTTCAAAATCCGTTCCAATTCTACTTCGTCGGAAATTAAAACAGCACGTGCCTTACTTCCCTCAAATGGTCCCACTATGCCTGCTGCCTCAAGCTGGTCGATTATTCGCCCTGCCCGGTTGTAGCCAATGGAGAATCGTCGCTGGATAAGCGATGTTGAACCCGACTGGTTGATTACCACAACGCGTGCCGCCTCGTCGAACATCGGGTCTTTTTTGCTCATATCCACCTCGCTGGCCTCTCCGCCGCCTTCTGCACCTGAGTAGGCCGGGAGCATAAGTGCCGAAGCGTAACCACGCTGACTGCCGATATATTCGTTTACCTTCTCCACTTCGGGTGTGTCAACAAAGGCACACTGAACCCTTATCAGATCGTTGCCTTGTGATATAAGCATATCGCCCCGTCCTATAAGCTGGTTGGCTCCGGGTGAGTCGAGGATGGTGCGCGAGTCAATCATTGATGCTACTTTAAAGGCTACCCTTGTGGGGAAGTTGGCCTTAATCACTCCTGTAATGATATTGGTCGAAGGACGCTGTGTGGCAATAATCATGTGTATGCCCACGGCGCGTGCCAACTGTGCAATACGTGCAATCGGCAGCTCCACCTCTTTGCCTGCTGTCATTATCAGGTCGGCAAACTCGTCAATAACCACCACAATATAAGGGAGG
>JBDHYT010000293.1:0-4323 GCA_039811485.1 Marinilabiliaceae bacterium
ATCTGGTAAAGCTTTAACAGAGGATCAAATTGCCACTGAGATAAATAACATCTCCGATGAAATGGCTAGAAGTCTGATGCCCGAGCTTGATAAATTCTCCAAATCTGGTGAGACTGCCGTAGCCACTCTTCAACGATTGTCTGGAGAGTTTTCTGCACTAACTGGTTCTGCCAGATTGCTATTTGGTATGTCTAGCGACGAAGCCAAGAATTTTATTAATCAATTTGGATTTGGCGATAGAACATCCTTCATTGATAAGATCAGTGGGGCTGATAATTTAATGGCCTTAACATCAGGCTCTTTAATAACACAAAACAATTGAGGGTTTGTGTTGTTGATTTATTGAATTATTGTTTGTTTAATCATGGCAGAAGATCAGAACAGAATATTAGACGAAGTAACCACAAGTGAATATAAGTACGGTTTTACCACCGATATTGAGACCGATACCATTCCCAAAGGTCTAAACGAAGATGTTGTGCGTATTATTTCAGCCAAAAAAGGCGAACCGGAATTTATGCTCGATATCAGGCTACAGGCGTTTCGTTACTGGCAGACTATGAAAATGCCTGAGTGGGCTCATTTAAAGATTGAACCCATCGATTTTCAGGATATAATATATTATGCAGCTCCGCGTGTAAAGCCGCAGTTGGACAGCATCGACGATGTGGATCCTGAGCTGAAGGCTACCTTCGATAAACTTGGTATTCCACTCGAAGAGCAGAAGTTGCTGGCTGGCGTGAAAGGCGTTGCCGTTGATGCAGTGATGGATAGCGTGTCGGTGAAGACAACATTCCGGGAGGCATTGGCCGAGAAAGGAATAATTTTCTGCTCGATGAGTGAGGCTATTCGTGAGCACCCCGACTTGGTGAAGCAATATTTTGGTTCTGTGGTTTCGTATCGCGACAACTTTTTTGCGGCTCTCAATACTGCTGTTTTTAGTGATGGCACATTCGTTTATATCCCCAAAGGGGTGAGAAGCCCGATGGAGCTATCTACCTATTTCAGGATAAATGCCGAAAATAGCGGTCAGTTTGAGCGTACTCTCATTGTGGCCGATGAAGAGAGTTATGTGAGTTACCTCGAGGGTTGCACTGCTCCAATGCGCGACGAGAACCAACTTCATGCCGCAATTGTGGAGATAATAGCTCTCGACCGTGCCGAAGTGAAATATTCAACTGTTCAAAACTGGTATCCGGGCGATAAAAACGGGGTGGGAGGTATCTATAACTTTGTTACCAAACGTGGATTGTGCAAAGGCGACTATTCCAAAATATCGTGGACACAGGTTGAGACAGGTTCGGCCATAACCTGGAAATACCCCAGCTGTATCCTTGCAGGCGACAACTCGTCGGGTGAGTTTTACTCGGTGGCCGTCACCAACAACTATCAGCAGGCCGACACCGGCACCAAGATGATTCATATTGGTAAAAACACCAAGAGTCTTATCGTATCTAAAGGTATCTCGGCAGGAAAAAGCCAGAACAGTTATCGCGGCTTGGTGAAGGTGAGCAAAAAGGCAGAGAATGCACGTAACTTTTCGCAGTGCGACTCACTGCTGCTTGGCGACAAATGTGGTGCCCATACTTTTCCCTATCTGGAGGTGAACAACAGCAGTGCCATTGTGGAACATGAAGCCACAACATCGAAGATTGGCGAAGACCAGATATTTTACTGCAATCAGCGTGGAATCGCCACCGAAGATGCAGTTGCCCTTATTGTCAACGGATATGTTAAAGAGGTTATAAACCAGTTGCCCATGGAGTTTGCTGTTGAAGCCCAAAAACTGCTTCAGATCAGCCTCGAGGGAAGTGTTGGTTAATATTGATTCACGAAAATAAAATAATTGAGATACAATATGTTAGTCATCAAAGATTTACATGCCAAGATAGAAAACAAGGAGATTCTTCACGGAATCAATCTCGAGATAAAGCCAGGTGAGGTTCATGCCATCATGGGACCAAACGGATCGGGTAAAAGTACGCTTTCGGCTGTTTTGGCCGGCAACGATAAGTTTGAGGTGACTCAAGGCTCGGTAACCTTCGAAGGCAGGAATTTGCTCGAGATGTCGCCCGAAGACCGAGCACGCGAAGGCCTGTTCCTGTCGTTTCAGTATCCTGTTGAAATTCCGGGAGTGAGCATGGTTAACTTTATGCGGACCGCACTCAACGAGCAGCGTAAATATAAAGGTCTCGACCCGGTGCCTGCCAGCGAATTTCTTAAACTGATGCGCGAAAAGAAATCGTTGGTCGAAATAGACTCCAACCTAACCAACCGGTCGGTTAACGAAGGTTTTTCGGGAGGCGAGAAGAAGAAAAACGAGATTTTCCAGATGGCAATCCTAAACCCCAAACTGCGCATTCTCGACGAGACCGACTCGGGACTCGATATTGATGCTCTGAGGGTAGTGGCCAATGGTGTCAACAAATTGAAGTCGAAGGATAATGCAACCATAGTGATTACTCACTATCAGCGTCTGCTCGATTATATTGTGCCAGATTATGTGCATGTGCTTTACAAGGGGCGCATTGTTAAAACAGGAGGCAAGGAGCTTGCCCTTGAACTTGAAGAGAAAGGATACGACTGGATTAAAAGTCGTTTTGAGAAGTAATGCCTTGTAGGCCAAAAGATTATCAGATATGAGTATTGTTACTGATCTGTCGGTTGAAAATATAAACGATCGTTTTCTTGCACTCTTCGATGACAACAGGTCGCAGATTGAGCTTAACGGCCCGGCTGTTGTCAACGGTAAACGGGACGAGGCAAGAGCTGCTTTTGCCAAACTCGGCATCCCGGGGCGAAAAGTGGAAAACTACCGTTATTCCGACCTTCAGGCCAACTTCAACGGGGCTTGGAGTGTCAATTTCGATGTGTTGGATGAGACGGTGGGAAACCATGAGTTGTTTCACTGCTCGGTGCCAAATCTCGATGTATGTACGGTTGTGCTTGTAAACGGGCGTTTTGTGTCGGCACAGGGTGTTCCCGACAAAGTGCTGATAGGGAGTCTTGCCGAAGCTGGCAGACAACACGCATCGCTTTTTGAACAATATTACGGCACCATAGCACCGGCCGGAAGCGACGGTATGGTAGCTATGAATACCATGTTCGCCCAGGATGGACTTTTCCTCTATGTGGGAAAGGGTGTTGAGGTTGAAAAACCGGTTCATGTGGTGAATATACTCACAGGAAAAAAAGACCGTTTGTCGTTCTTCCGCAATCTCGTTATTGCCGACAGTGGCAGTAATCTGAAACTGCTTTTCTGCGACCATACGTTGAGCACCTCCAGATTTGCAGCCAACGGTGTTACCGAAGTGTTTGCTGGCGAAAATGCCTTTGTAGAATATTATGGTATCCAGAGCCAGCACAACCTTACCGCCCAGGTTCATGGCGTATATTTCAACCAGAAGCGTTACAGCAATCTGCAGACCAACCATTTGACACTGCATTGTGGTGCAGCGCGAAATAATATTCACGTAAAACTCGACGACGAAAATTGCGAGGCTCATCTCTATGGGCTTTATCTTATGGATAAAAACCAGCACGTGGACAATTTTTCGTTTGTCGATCATGCATATCCCAACTGCCATAGCAACGAGCTCTTTAAAGGTGTGCTCGACGACTCGGCAACAGGTGCATTTACAGGAAGCATCAAGGTGAGACCCGATGCTCAGAAAACCCTTGCATATCAGTCGAATAAGAATCTGCTGCTTACCTCCGAAGCCCGTTTCAGCACCAAGCCACAGCTCGAAATATATGCTGATGATGTGAAGTGCAGTCACGGTGCCACAGTGGGGCAGATCGACGACGACGCTCTGTTCTACCTTCGTGCACGCGGCATTGGCGAAAAAGAGGCCCGGATACTTCTGATGTATGCCTTTGCCTATGAGGTGATTGAGAAGATTGGAATCCAACCGTTGCAGGATGAGATCAAATCGCTGGTGGAGAAGAGGTTCAGAGGCGAACTGAGCAAATGCGACTCATGTGTGATGTGTGCTCAGGTTCCTTCGGTGTCGCAATGGATTTGAGAAGGGTGGGAACAGATAGTTGATATTTTTCGAAAACAAAAACATATAACCCTTAAGTTGTGAATTACAATATCCAGTCGGTCAGAGAGCAGTTTCCCATACTTGGGCGTCAGGTTTATGGCAGGCCACTTGTTTATCTCGACAATGGTGCCACAACCCAAAAACCGCAGTGTGTTATCGATGCCGTTGATGAGGTATATCGGAGCTACAACAGCAATATCCACCGGGGAGTGCATCATCTGAGCAATGTATGTACCGATGCTTTTGAAGCTGCACGGCGCAAAGTGCAGAACTACAT
>JBDHYT010000294.1:0-4315 GCA_039811485.1 Marinilabiliaceae bacterium
CCATTCCACTGGTGTAGTTTTGTAGTTAGGCGGAATGGACCATAACAACTTGACGATAAAATGGCAACAGTCATTACCAAGGCTAAGATTCTAAGTTTGTTCATACTTCAACAAAAAATAATTTAAACAATAGGTGCAAATTTCTGTGAAACAATTTCAAAATACAACAAAATTTACATAAATAACACTAAATAGTAGCCGAACAAACCAATAAGCTATGCAAAGCTGCTTTTGATGGAGGCGCACCATCTATCCACTCTGCCATCTGTAAGGTCGGGTTCGTTATCCTCATCGAGAGGAAGCCCCACAAACTGGCCATTAACGATTGCAGCCGACTCGGAAAAGTCGTAACCATCAGTAGAACAAGCACCTATCACAACTGCCTTTTTGGCTGTAAGCAGATGGTAGAGTGTACCCATACCATCGCAGAAAGTGTCGGGATATGTGTTTTGATCGCCAAGTCCGAAGAGGGCAAATACCTTTCCTTCAATGTCTTGCCTCATCAGCGAAGGTTTAAACATATCGAAGTCATCCTGCATTGCGCCCATGCCCCAGGTAGATGTGCCTAAAATTACAAGGTCGAATTGTGTAAGATCGAGATGCAATGCCTCATTTACGGGCGAAATATGGGCATCGGGAAACCAAGCGTGTATCTTATTGGCAACAAATTGGGTGTTGCCAAGCGATGAACCATAGAGAATAGCTGTCTTCATAGATTTAAGTTAAAATATAACACAAGCAGCATAGCAATAATTTACTAACAACAACTATGTATTACAATTGTTTATATCTTACGGATAAGCGACAATCCGTCACGCATGGGAAGAATCACCTTCTCTACCCTGTCATCTTCCTTCACGATTCTGTTAAACTCCAAGATGCCGATGGTATAGAGGTCATTTTTGTCGATATCGCCGGTTACTTTTCCGTCCCACAATATGTTATCGGCCAGGATATAACCTCCATCATTAAGACAACTCATTGCAAGATGATAATAATCAGGATATTGACGCTTATCGCCATCAATAAAAACAAGGTCGTACCGCTTACCTAATGCCGGCACAATATCGAGTGCATTACCAAAATGGACGTTAATCATCGGAGCATAATCCGACTTTTGAAGATATGCAGCTATGAACGGTTCAAGTTCGTCGTTGATTTCAACACTATCTATCGAAGCCCCATCACGACTCATCCCCGAAGCCATAGAAATAGCCGAATAGCCTGTGAATGTGCCTATTTCGAGCACATTAAGCGGATTAATCATCCTGCACAACATTTTTAAAAACACCCCTTGCAGATGACCACTGACCATACGCGGGCGCAAAACCTGAAGATGTGTCTGACGGTCAATCTCTTTCAGGATATCCTGCTCCTTGTCGATATGATTGAGTATATACTGTTCGAGATCGGAAGAGTTATAGTTCATGATTGGTTTTACTTATAAATTAACATTGATAGTTTGTCGGGTTGCATTATTTCGTTGGCCACATCCAAAAGGTCGGCCGCGGTGATGCAGTCGATTTTTTGCAGAATATCGTCGATGGTATCTATCTTATCGTATAGCAGTATGCTTTTCCCCACCGACAGCATCTGGTTTTCCATACTTTCGGCTCCAATAACTATTTGTCCTTTCAACTGCCTGGCCACCCGATGCAGCTGCAGGGTAGAGAGCGGCACCTGACATAATTTTTTCAATTCCTTATTGATAATTTCCAGCGAACGGTCGATATTCTCATTGTCGGTACCAAAATAGATTGAGAATATCCCCGTGCCATCAAACGGAGTAAATGACGACTCTACGTTATATGCAATACCATTACGTTCCCTCAGTGCCAATCCAAGGCGCGAATTCATCCCCGGACCGCCGAGCATATTGTTTAGCAGGTAAAGAACCAGCCGCTGCTTATGGTGGTGGTCGTATGCCTTACACCCCATCACCACATGCCCCTGGTAAGTGTCCATGGTTTCGGTTCGCAACACCCTGTCGCCGGGCTGCACCAACTTACGCCCCGAAGTGCGATAACTGGCATTTACGCCACCAAAGAATTTTTCGCAAAGAGCTACCACACGGCGGAAAGGTATGTTGCCCACCGAACTAAAAACAATCTGGTCGGTGTGATAGTTGCCGGCAATAAAATCGAGTATATGCCCACGGGTAAACGACTGCAAATGTGCGGGAGTACCCAAAATATTGTAGCCCATAGAGTCGTTGGGAAACAGCATGGCTTCAAAGTCGTCAAGTATCATCTCCGAAGGGGTATCTTTGTATGAGTTAATCTCATCGATAATAACCTCCTTCTCCTTTTCCAACTCCTTTTCGGGGAAGACCGAATTGAAGGTGATATCGGCAATCAGCTCTACTGCCCGGGCATAGTCACCCGGAAGAAAGGATGCATGAATACAGGTCTCCTCCTTGGTTGTGTAGGCATTCAACTCGCCGCCCACATTCTCGAGGCAGCTAAGCACATGATAGGCTTTTCGCTTAGATGTACCCTTAAAAAGAACATGTTCAATGAAATGGGCCAACCCTTGCTGATCTGCCCTCTCATCGCGCGAGCCGGTATTTATGACGATGCCGCAGTGAGCCACAGCCCCCTGAGTGTGGCAATGCACTATGCGGATACCGTTGCTGAGTGTATGTCGTTGAAAATCCATCAAAAAAAATTGAACTGCAAAAATACTTAAAATCAGTACAATCGCCCAAAGGAGGCATTACTATTATCAATATTTTTTGAAAAAACATTTTGAAGTAATAATATCTTGCTTATATTTGCACCGCAATTCACCCAAGGTGCCATAGCTCAGTTGGTAGAGCAAAGGACTGAAAATCCTTGTGTCCCCGGTTCGATTCCTGGTGGCACCACAAAGAAAGCCTCGTCAGAAATGATGAGGCTTTTTTGTTATTACAGGCCTATCTCAATCAAATACAGAGGATTGAAAATTCTTGCCTCCCCGCCCAGATGGCTAATAATGATTGTATATGGAGTCTATCTGCCACTAAGCGTAGTAATAAATCTGAAATGGAACGGAGTATTGATGAATGAGAAAAAAATACTTCTAAAGACGCTAAGGGTAAAAAAGAGAGTATTGTTATGTTACTGTTTCTACTGTTTGGATGTTAAACTATTAGCGTGAGTTTTATAAAACAACATGGCGTATTTACGCACATGTCAGACACTTATAAGGAACACCCAAAGGACGATGAATGATTTAAAACAAGACAACAATCATGTGAATAATTCATAAAAAGTACTATTTTTGAGGGTATATATACGAGTTAATGCGGCATTAAAGAACCTCCACAATATAGTGAGTTGGATTAAATCTAAATTTGTTAATTGTATCATAACTAAATGATTTTAAAATGAAAAGTAAGTATTTGCCGTTAATTATTATTGGGTTAATTTTATTAGGATTGATATTCATATTATTTTATTTCTTTGAGGCTAATGCAAAATATGTAATTGCTATATGCTTAGGTGGATTAGTGTTTGGTTTGTCAACCATATTGATTAAAGCGTTTTTAATCCCTTCACAATGGATATTTAACCACAGATTTGGTTTCGAGGGTTTGTTATTTATGATTCCATTGTTGTTGCTTATCTCAGCAACAAATGATTACGGATTTTCTATAAAATGCTTAATGATTGATTTTATATTCGGGGGCATTTTTGGATTTTTTTTAATGGGTTATTTTTTTAGATCAAATTATAACAAAAAAGCAAATGCAATAGCATCCGATAAGCCAAACGTTGATCATCAACTGCTAAATGATTTAGCATTTTACAAAGAAGGTAATTCTACTATTATAGGTAAATTAATTCTCACGAAACAAAAGTTGCTTTTTATACCAGATGATTCTGATATATCAATAACAGAAATTGAATTACCTGATCATAAGCAATCGATTAGTATTAGAAAAAGTAAATTTGGAATACCCAACGGGATTATCATTAATGAGAATTTACAACTTTCACTATCGTACCCCAGACTTTGGATAAAAAAAATTAACGCCGCATAACATCTAAGGTTTCGTTGTGCCCGCAGGGCAAGCAATGCGCTCGGCTCTGCCGCTTTGCTTGCAAAGAATTGAAAATCGACGGAGTCAAACCGCAGTTGAACGGAACCGGGTTACATATATGGGGATGTCATGCTGAAAGTATAATAGATAAGGCGCAGTTTTCGGACTGCTTTTTGCTTTTGAAGAGACGGCAGGAGACAAAGATCGTTGTTTATTGCATAATTCGGAGCATCCCCACCCAGTATTTCTAATAAAAAGAGCAGCTTTCAATTCGTAACCTACATTCCAAAA
>JBDHYT010000295.1:0-4314 GCA_039811485.1 Marinilabiliaceae bacterium
TAAATCGTATAATGTTGATATAGATGTTCTTAAACTCGTTAACCCCGATGTAGATTTTTCATCGGTGAAGAAGGGGCAGGAGCTGAAAATCCCAACTCAGGCCTGGTATCAGGAGATATTTAAGCCCGACCCGTCGCTGGCAGCTCAGGCCAAACCTGCCGACACAACCCTTGGTAATACAGATGGGCCTTGCGGAACAGACCGTTATACCCTGCATGGCGATAAAATAAATATTGCACTCATCCTTCCGTTTGATTACTCTGGATATCAGTTGGTTAAAAATACGCCGGACTCATTGCGTACCGATTTTCACTGGTCGCTGGTAAATAAATCCAAGCCTTTTGTGGAGTTCTACGAAGGTGTACTGTTGGCTCTCGATTCGCTAAAGCAGACAGGCACGTCGGTAAATCTTTTTGTGTATGATTCGCAGAAGGATACTGGCAGGTTTGACAGGCTTCTGCAACGTGAAGAGTTTGAGAGAATGAACCTGATTATAGGCCCGGCCTACTCCGGAAATATCAGAGAGGTAGCACAGTTTGCCAGGGATAAGCGAATCCCGGTAGTATTGCCCTTTGGTCAGGCCGATGTTGCATCCATCCGCAACAATCCTTTTGTGTATCAGGCATCTCCCATTGACACCCTTTATCAGGCTGCAGTGGTGGCCAAACAACTTAATGATGCTGCCGGTAAAAAGATAATAGTACTCACTACCGGAGGTTCACATCCGTTTGAAACATCCGTTGTGCGACAAATAAAACAAGTTAGCGGCGGCTCGCCCAATGTTGTTTTTTACCGCTATGTGCAACGAGAGACTGCTGCTCTGGGTGAAATGCTAAATCAGGTTGGCGACAATATCATCATTATCCCAAGTATCGAAGAGGCTAAGGTGAGCAGGATACTTACCAACTTGGGATTGCTTTCGGACAGGGTGAAGAAGCAGATTTCGGTGTGGGGTTATTCCGATTGGCTTAAGTTTCAGACCTTTGAGATAGAAGATCTTCACAAACTGAACACCACAATCTATTCAAGTTATGGTGCCGATTATTCCACATCAGCCTCCAAAAGTTTTTCAACCCGGTATAGAAAATGGTTTCAGACCGAGCCAATCTCTTTCAATCCCTACTTTCAGAAGGTGGGAGCTTCATCGGGCTATAGCCGCTATGGAATGTGGGGTTACGATGTTACACTCTATTTTGTGGGTGCAGTGCGAAACTACGGACAGCAGTTCCAAAAGTGCCTTGACAACTACAACGCCGGATTATTGCAGACTAATTTTAACTTCCGAAGGCTTACAAATTGGGGCGGTGCCTACAACGATGGTCTGGTGAAGATTAACTTTTCACGCGATTTCCATACCACAATAGAAAAAGTAAAGTAATTCGTCTTTTTTTTTGATAAGTAATTGATTTGTTAAATGGTTTCAGTTAATCAGCTGACCGTCGATTTTGGCGGATTCTTTCTGTTTGAAGATGTTACATTCAATATAACACCTCGCGACCGCGTGGGGCTTACCGGCAAAAATGGAGCCGGTAAATCTACAATGTTAAAGATAATTGCCGGCGTACAAAAACCGTCGTCGGGCAGTGTGAGCATTCCAAAGGATTTCAAAATTGGTTATCTGCCACAGAGCATGACCCACGACAACTCACGCACGGTGTACGATGAGGTGGAACTTGCCTTTGGTGAGCTGAAATCTATTCAGGCCGACATCGAAAAACTTGGAGCCCAATTAGCATCGCGTACCGACTACGACAGCGAAGAGTATATCGACCTCATACACAGACTTAGCGATAGGAACGAACGTTACGACCTGCTTGGAGGTTCCAATTATCAGGGAAAGATTGAAACAACCCTCAAGGGATTGGGGTTTGAACAGACCGACCTTAGCCGCAACTGCGGTGAGTTTAGTGGCGGATGGCGGATGCGTATCCAGTTGGCCAAAATATTGCTGGGCTATCCCGACCTGTTTCTGCTCGATGAGCCTACCAACCACCTTGATATTGAGTCGATTCAATGGTTGGAAGATTTCCTGAAGAGCTATAAGGGCAGTGTGGTTATTATCTCGCACGATAAAGCTTTTCTTGATAATATTACCCAGCGGACGATAGAAATATCGTTGGGTAAAATATACGATTACAAGGCCAACTACTCCCGGTTTGTTGTGCTGAGGCAGGAGAGAAGGGAACAGCAACTGAATGCCTTCAGGAATCAGCAAAAAATGATTGAGGATACCGAGAAATTCATAGAGCGGTTTAGGTATAAGGCAACAAAGGCAGTGCAGGTTCAGAGCAGAATAAAGCAACTCGACAAGATCGACCGTATTGAGGTTGATGAGTTCGATACATCGGCTCTCAACATCCGCTTTCCGGCAGCACAGCGTTCTGGAAGTGTGGTGGTGCAAGGAAGGGGAGCTTCAAAGAGTTATGGTGAAAGGTTGATACTTGACGATGTCGATTTTACGGTAGAGAGAGGCGAAAAGGTATGTTTTGCCGGGCGAAACGGCGAGGGCAAAACCACCATGGCAAGGATGATAATGGGTGAGACCGATTTTAGTGGAAGCCTTACCATTGGACACGGTGTAAAGATTGGTTATTTTGCCCAAAATCAAGCCGATATGCTTGATCCTGATTTTACGGTACTCGAAACGATCGATCGTGTGGCAGTAGGCGATATACGGACAAAAATACGTGATATCCTTGGCGCATTTATGTTTAGCGGCGATGATGTGGAGAAGAAGGTAGGAGTGCTGTCGGGTGGTGAACGCACGAGGCTGGCAATGGTAAAACTGCTGTTGGAGCCTGTCAACCTGCTGATACTCGATGAGCCTACCAACCATCTCGATATGCGCTCAAAGGAGATACTGAAACAGGCTATTCGTGACTTCGACGGCACAGCAATAATTGTTTCGCACGACCGCGAATTCCTCGACGGCCTGGTGACCAAGGTGTATGAGTTCCGAAACCGCAAAATGAAGGAGCATCTTGGCGGAATATACGAATTTTTGCAAGCACGAAAGATTGAGAGCATGCGCGATCTTGAGCAGAAGGCTGAGGTGGTGGCTTCATCATCATCGGCTGCAAAAGAGGCTTCGGACAATAAGCTGTCGTTCAACGAATTTAAGGAGCTGAGCCGTCGCATTAGAAAAGTGGAGCAGCAGATTGAGGCCGCCGAGAAAAATATTGCAAATCTTGAGGCTGAGATGGCGAAGGCGACCATCAAAATGAATCAGCCCGGTTATGCAGCCGACGAAGCCCTTTTTGCTGGTTATAAGACTCTGCAGGATAAGCTGGAGAACGAAATGGCCCTATGGGAGAACTATAATGTTGAATTAGAGGAGTTAATATCTCAGAAATCAGAATAAACATGGAGACACAATACATTTTTGGCATTAGGGCAATTTTGGAAGCCATTGCTGCCGGCCGCGAAATTGATAAGATAGTGGCCAAGAAAGGCCTTCAGGGCGACTTGTATAAAGAGCTGAAGGATGCATGTGCCAAACACAATATCAAGATGCAGTTTTCGGAGTTTGACGTACTCGACCGTATCACAAAAAACAACCACCAGGGAGTTATTGCTTTTGTAACTGCAATCAACTACAAGAGTCTTGAAGAGGTGATGGCCGATGTGAATCAAAAGGGCGAAACACCGTTTATCGTTGTTCTTGACGGTATTACCGACGTTCGCAATTTTGGTGCCATTGCCCGAAGTGCCGAATGCGCCGGAGCACATGCCATTGTTATAGGCGAAAAAGGTGCAGCACCGGTCAACGGAGAGGCTGTAAAGACATCGGCTGGCGCACTTCACCGTCTGCCCGTATGCAAAGTGAAAAATATGTTCTTTGCACTTAAGTATCTTCAAACTCAGGGACTTAAAGTTGTGGCAGTAACCGAGAAAGGTGCCACACCATATTACGAAACACAACTTGAAGGGCCTGTGGCTCTTATACTTGGTGCCGAAGATAAAGGTATCAGCCCGCAGAACATCAAACTGGCCGAGGTGAACACCCTGATTCCGTTGAAGGGAAGCATTGAGTCGCTGAATGTATCGGTGGCAGCGGGTATAATCTTCTTCGAGATAGTACGTCAGAGGGGATAACTAAACATCAGCATTATGCACTTCAAACACTACTGTGGTGCATTTTTTTGTTTCTTGACTACCTGATGAGTGATTATAATTCACATTAACTTTGATATTTCTCATAAAAGTTATAGTTTTGATTGTTTTGTTCTAAATAATAAGAACTGATTAAACAAAAATTGTCTTTATGAATCATAAAGAGCGAGTGTTGAAAAATCTTTTACGAGAACCGGTTGA
>JBDHYT010000296.1:0-4282 GCA_039811485.1 Marinilabiliaceae bacterium
GGTCAAAACAAGATGCAGAGCTGCGGCATCGAGAGCCAATCAACGCTTCCGGCGTCCAAGCCCCGGAAACGTTGTAATAAATAATTGCATTCACATTCCTATCAACCACCTTTAGCAAGTGGAGGTAATTGACATTGGAGAGTTTTAGTTCCGTCAGGTTGAGGGAACAGTGATTAGTGTTTATAAGGAACGAGATTTCTGTAAATTAACATTCAAGCAGCAAACTCCATAGAGCTGTTTGGCTGGTTTGGCTCAGCAGTGGTTTGGCTCCGCCGATTTTCAATTGACTCCGTCGATTTACAGTTCATTTCATACCCGTTTGGCAATACGAGGGCTTAGTTATTATGTGTAGCCAATGTTAATCATTCAATCTGTTTTCTATGTCCATTTGTTGATGTAAAATTCTAATAATTTCAACTAAATTTTCTTTCTTATTGACTTTGTAAAAGATATAATGTGATTTCACTTTTGAACGAAAATAATTTTCTCTTATGTCACCGTAGTATTTTCCACTTTCAGGGTTTGCAGCTATATATTCAATTTCATCAAGTATAAGGTTGAAATACCTATCAGCTTGTTCAATTGACCAATTTACGAATGTATAAAGCCATAAATTTTCGAGGTCGTTTTGAGCTGCAACGCTGATATTATACTTCATTATTCTGTAATATGTTTTTGATGAAGTGTTTTTAGAAAGCTATCTCTATTAAAGTTTTTTACTAAGCCTGATTTTTCTCCTTTTTCAAGTTCTTTTACAAGTTCAGCTTTTTTAGCTTCCTCATATTCGAATAGCCTTAATGCAGCCCTAACAACCTCACTTGCAGAAGTGTATTTACCGGATTTTACTTGTTTGTTTATGAAAGAATCAAAATAATCTCCCAGTAAGATTGATGTATTTTTTGCCATATCTTTTAAATTATACTAATATCAAAAATACCAACAATTGGTATTTTTTGCAATTTTATTGGATAAAATTATAAAAGAGGGAAAAAAATTCTGAAAAAAGGAATTAATAATGCCCTTAAGAATCATATCAAAAAAAGAGGCTGTTTTTTTGTCAGCCTCTTTTTGATTTATCTGTTATTATTTTGATTCTGGAATTTGCTTTAGAATAAGCAGCAACAAATCCCAGAATTTTTGAACCGTGCTTATCTCAATACGCTCTTGTGGCGAGTGGGCTCCACGTATTGTCGGGCCGAAAGAGACCATGTCGAGTCCAGGGTTTTTCTCAAGGAAAAGCCCGCACTCCAGGCCGGCATGAATGGCTCTCACCAAAGGCTGTTTGCCAAACAACGACGAATAGGACTCTTTGGAGATAGTCAGAATCTCAGAATTAACGTTGGGTGTCCATCCCGGATAACCATCAGTATGGCTAACATTAGCACCGGCGAGCACAAACACGCTCTCTACCATAAGTGCAGCATACTCCTTGGCACTCTCTACCGAGCTGCGTTGGCTGGTGGTTACCACCATGATGTCGCCGCTACGCTTTATTGATGCCAGGTTGGTTGATGTCTCCACCAGACCCCGAATGTCGCGGCTCATCTCTATCACGCCATGAGGAGAGGCCAGAAGAGCATATATCAGCCGTTGCGAAAACTCTTCGGTAAACTGTCTCACAGGCATATCGGCCGATTCGAGTGCCATACGCAAACCGGGTTCGGTGGTTTTAAGTTCGTTTTGCACATCGGAGGTAAAAATATTGAACAACACCCTTATCTCCTCTTTAAAACGGGTAGGAACCGAACCAATGGCAAACGCCTCACGTGCAATGGCATTACGAAGATTTCCGCCATCGATTTCGGAGAGCGAGAATTCTACCTCCATCATTGCCGAGTGGATAAAACGAGCCAGAATTTTGTTGGCATTTCCTAATCCTTTGTGGATGTCGTCGCCCGAATGACCTCCGGTGAGTCCGGTAATACTGATTTTGATGCCGATACGGCTCTTTTCGGGAGCTACCTCATCGATATCAAATTCGGCCACGGTATCGACACCGCCCGCACAACCGATAAATATCTCTCCCTCATCTTCCGAATCGAGATTAAGCAGTATGGAGCCGGTCATAAAACCCTCTTTAAGGCCGAAAGCACCCGTCAGACCAGTCTCTTCATCCACAGTGAACAGACACTCGATGGGGCCATGAATCAACGAGTCGTCGGCCAGAAGTGCCAGTTGTGCCGCCATACCTATACCGTCGTCGGCACCAAGGGTTGTATTGTCGGCCCTCACCCACTCACCATCAACCACCGGCGTGATAGGGTCGGTATAGAAATCGTGCGTTTTGTCCGAATTCTTTTCGCAAACCATATCCATGTGCGACTGAAGCACCACACATTTGCGGTTTTCGTAACCCGGCGAAGCCTTTTTCGATATCAGCACATTACCGATATCGTCGGTTCTATATTGAAGATTATGTTTTTTTGCAAAGTCGGTAAGATAAGCAATAATCTTATCTTCCTGTTTAGAAGGCCTTGGCACTTTAGTTATCTCTTCAAAATAACTCCATACCAGAGAAGGCGAAAGTTTATCAAGTACACTCATATAGTATTGTTTTATAATTCTTTGTTTTTCAACAACATAAGCAATTCGTTAACCTCCTCGCTCTTTTGATGCTGCTCCATGGCATCGTAGGCACTTACCAGATTAGATAAAAGCCGTACAACCACATCTACATTGGAACAAGGCAGAAAATAGGAACTCTCCTTCTTGATGTTGTATTGAGCCAGAAAGGCATCAATCTCTCTCCGGCCAAGCACAGCTCCTTTGTTGATTGGGTTGATGTAGAACAGCACCGAAGCGGGATCGTCGGCAGGGTTGTTACCTATAAGCTCGTCGTCGAGATATGCAAGGATAAAGTTTTTGGGAAGGTTAACTCCATAGACCGGCAGTCCGAGACGCTGAGACAGAACCGAATATACAACCGACAATGTTATTGGGTTACCTTTTTTGGTTTCCAGCACATCGTTGATAAAATTATTTACCGGAGCGAAGTAATGTGAGTTGTTGCGGCTAAAACCATGCAGGTCGAACAGCACATGATTTATCACCCTCACCTTCTCTAACGATGTAAGATGGTCGTGCATCTCGAGCCAGATATCGCGACGCAGGGCATTAATCTTCTCACTTATAATTGAGTAGCTCAAGTCGGGATATTGATATTTGGCAATCAGGTAAACACCATAGAGGAGCTCGGCATCGGGGTTACTCTTCCACTTGATAAGTTCATTTTTCACATCGTTGAACTGTATCTGATGAATCACATCCATCAGCCGATCCTGAAGAAGTTCATCGCCGGTGCTCTCCCAAGCTTTTTCGAGTGCAGGCACCACCTCTACCGGCATCAACAGCAGAGCCTTCTGCACCTCCTCATACACCTCGTCGTTTGGATCGTCGAGAAGAGTAATCAGCACCTTTACCTTAGAATCATCCACAGCAGTAACCCTCATTACCTTGCAATAGTTATAGTTTTTTTATTGTGTTACACAACTCAACACGTGCGCCACCAGTTCTTTGACTACAGGCTTGTAGTCTTTGCTGTATTTACCAGCCTTACGGTTGGCAATGATGGCACACACAGTGGCAGCACGATGTCCAAGCAGCTTCGACAAACCGTAGATGGCCGAGCATTCCATCTCGTAATTGGTGATACGCTCATTATTATACCTGAAAGCACTTATCTTCTCGTTAATATCGGGATCGACCAACTGAAGACGTATGACACGTCCCTGGGGACCATAAAAACCCGGAGCCGATATGGTTATTCCTTTTCGTATATGCTGATGTCTTTCCAGCTTTTTGATAAGCGAGTTGTCAGCCTCAACCACATAAGGTGCAGTGAGTTGCTCATTCCAGTTGACATACTTACGGAATGCAGCTTCAAAACCACCGTCCGTCACATCGTTACGCCCTGCATAGTAGTTCAGCAGTCCATCAAATCCGATACTCTTTTCGGAAAGCAGCCATGAGTCAACATCCAGGTCTTCCTGAAGCGAGCCTGAAGTGCCGATACGGATAAAGTTGAGCGACGTGCGTTCACTCTTCACCAGCCGGGTCGAAAAGTCCACATTAACCAATGCATCAAGCTCATTAACAACAATATCAATATTATCGGTACCTATTCCTGTTGCCACAACCGTAATCCGCTTACCCTTTAAGGTGCCGGTGCATGATATAAACTCACGGTTACTTGCACGTACCTCAACCGAGTCGAAAAAAGATGTCACCAGCTCTACCCTACCAGGGTCGCCAACCAAAATAACAGTGTCGGCCACCTCACCAG
>JBDHYT010000297.1:0-4249 GCA_039811485.1 Marinilabiliaceae bacterium
TTGGAATATAACAGGTGTGCATGAGCCCGCCACGACACCATTGGCTCCTGGTCAGGATCATCGTTGGGGAAATAATTGACCGGCAGCGCAATATCAAGTCCTTTATTCACGTCGCGCAGATACTCGTTTTTCAGAGTGTCGGGGTCGTACTCCGAATGTCCGGTAACAAATATCTGACGTCTGTCGGCCGACATGGCAATATAAACCCCGGCATCATCCGACCACGACAGCAACACAAGATCTTTATGCGCCACTATATCGTCCTTTTCGACGGTTGTATGACGCGAGTGGGGTGCAAAAAAACGGTCGTCGAAACCACGCATCAGCGGTTCGCGTCTATTGGCCACCCGGTGTTCAAAAATACCGAACATCTTCTGGTTGATGGCATGTTTTTGGATACCGAAATGGTAATAGAGACCAGCCTGGGCACCCCAGCAAATATGGAAAGTATTGGTGACATGAGTCTTCCCCCACTCCATAACCTCCTTGAGTTCGTTCCAATAATCAACCTTCTCAAACTCAAGCTGTTCCACAGGAGCTCCGGTGATTATCATGCCGTCATATTTATGCGGCTTCACCTGGTCGAAGGTTTTATAGAAATATTCGAGATGATCGGAAGATGTGTTCTTTGAAATATGACTCGCCGTTTTAAGAAACTCAACCTCCACCTGAAGCGGTGAGTTAGACAACACCCTAAGCAGATGTATCTCGGTAGTCTCCTTAACGGGCATCAGATTGAAAATCAATATCCTTAGCGGGCGTATATCCTGCGATACAGCCCTCATTTCGGTCATTACAAATACATTTTCACCCTCCAGTATTTCGCGGGCAGGAAGTAAATCGGGAATTTTTACCGGCATTATCGTTTTATTATACCGTAAAACAGAAGATTCAGAATATTGTCGAGATTGATTTGCAGCTCCTCGGCGGTTTCGCTGGCTTTAATAAGCGGTCCTTCAACACCTTTGAGCGCAATGGCAATACTTGTGGCTGCCATATTGAGGTTATTGACAGAAAAAACGCCCTTTTCGAGTCCCTCTTTAAGTATAGAGAGAAGAAATTCGCTCTCTTTCTTTTCGCTCTTCCCTTTCAGACGCTCTATAAACTCATAGCCACCATACAACTCATCCTTAAGTGTACGCACATAGTTCTCAAGCTTTATTATAGTGTGCATCCGCACATTTACATACTCAACAAACTTTTCTTTGGGCGACGCAACAGAGGTTACAACACTCTCGAGACGCGAAAAAAGAATTGACTCTTCGGTTTCAAGCACTACCTGAAATATATCCTCTTTATTCTTAAAGTAGTAATATAGAGAACTTTTACCCTTACGAAGCACCATGGCAATATCTTCCATGGTTGTTTTTTTATAACCATAACGTGCAAACAAATCGCGTGCAGCATCAATTATGGATGCCCTTATCGGATCGTGGTGCAAATCGCTAATTTCAGACTTCATACAATCGAGTTAATTGTTAAAATAATCAATAACAACGTAAAAGTAAGGAATAGTTTGAAAATAATCCCAATAATTATTCATTAATATCTACTCACCTGCCCGGGTCACAAAACTTATGTTGCGCATCAACCCTTTATATTTGGCCCGTTTTATTGCCGACTTCTTAAACATCAATCCGAACTCACTCTCCGTCAACCCTTTCCATTCGTCAACCGATTTTTCGAGCAAACCGTCCGGAGGCAAAAAGGCGGCTTCGTTATGTGGTATCGGACGACGATTCCAAGGGCACACCTCCTGGCAAATATCGCATCCAAAAATACGGTTATCAAGTTTACCGATGAATTCATCGGGAATCTCTCCTTTATTCTCGATGGTGAGATAAGATATGCACCTGTTGGCATCAAGCAATCCGCTGCCTGATAGAGCATTGGTAGGACACGCATCAACACACCGTGTACACTTGCCACAATAGTTGTTCACCTCTTCGGCGGGTTCATCAACCACAAGATTGGTAATAAGTTCGGCAATGAAGAAGAATGAGCCATGCTGCCTGTTAATCAGCAGCGAGTTTTTGCCTATCCAGCCCAGCCCGCCTTTGACGGCCCAGGCCCGCTCCATCACCGGTGCCGAATCGGTAAACAGACGTCCTTCGAGCGAAGGAAAATGATTTTCTTTAATGAAATCGAACAACAGCGACAATTTAGTCTTGATAACATCATGATAATCTTCTCCATAGGCATACCGGGCAATTTTCAGTGTCCCGGCAGGCTGTTCCACCGGAGGATAGTAGTTGTGAATCAGCGAGACTACACTTTTGGCATTATCAACCATCAGCGACGGATCCAGCCGTTTTTCGAAATGGTTGGCCAGATACTCCATGCCGGCATTATATCCATTATCGAGCCATTGCTGAAACGGTTTTCGTTTCTCTTCAAGCGGGGTGATGGGCGAAAAACCCACATCGGTAAAACCGAGCGACAGAGCTTTATTTTTAATCGACAGTCTGGTTAAAGCATCCATTCACATAAGGTTTACCCATTTCGTAAAATCAGAGAAGCCCAAGTTCGAGCATAGCCTCGTCGGAGAGCATATCCTTGCTCCAGGGCGGATCGAAGGTGAGGTTAAGTTCCACATCTTTCACGCCTTCAATGGCTTGCACCTTCTCCACCACCTCTTCGGGCAGACTCTCGGCCACCGGGCAGTTGGGCGAAGTAAGCGTCATCACGATACGCACCTCATTGTCGTCGCCCACATAGACTTCGTAAATCAGTCCCAGGTCGTATATATTCACAGGAATTTCCGGGTCATAGATAGTCTTAATAACTTCTACAATTTTGGCTTCCATGCTGATAAATTCACTCATGACAAATTCGTTTATAGATTATCTATCCATCTTAGCCTTATAGGCCAATGCATACATCCGCATCTGCTTAATCATTGCCACCAATCCGTTGGAACGTGTTGGCGAGAGATGCTCCTTAAGTCCTATCTTATCGACAAAGTAAAGCTCGGTATCCAAAATCTCCTGAGGCGAATGGCCCGACAGCACCCTGATAAGCAACGCAACAATTCCCTTTACAATAATTGCATCGCTATCGCCTTCAAACACCACCTTGTCTCCATCGAGTTCAGCATTAAACCACACTTTGCTCTGGCATCCTTCAATCAGATTCTGATCGGTACGGTGCTGCTCGTTGAAAGGCTCCAACGCATTTCCCAATTCAATAAGATATGAGTATTTGTCCATCCAGTCGTCGAATGCCGAGAACTCATCAATAATCTCGTCCTGAATCTCTGTTATTGTCATTGTTATAATCTTTTTTTGTAAAATTGCAGATTATGATTAGCTCATCCAAGCATCTGCTTCACTTTTTGTAGCGATTTGATGAAATAATCAACCTCTTCGATGGTGTTGTACATTGCAAACGACGCCCGTACGGTGCCCGGAATACCGAAACGCTGCATCAGTGGCTGGGCACAATGATGGCCGGTACGTACTGCAATGCCCATCTTGTCGAGTAGGGTTCCGACATCAAACGGATGATGACCATCAATCAGAAACGATATCACGCCCGAACGGTGCCGGGCCTCGCCAATAAACCTGACACCCCGCATATCCTTCAACTGCTCGAAAGCATAAGTAACCAGGCGGTTCTCGTAATCGCCAATGGCCTCAAGACCTGTCAGGCTGATAAAATCTATGGCAGCACCAAGACCAACCGCTCCGGCATAATCGGGTGTGCCAGCCTCAAATTTGAACGGCAGTTTGTTGAAGGTGGTATTTTCAAACGTAACCTTTTCGATCATCTCGCCCCCTCCCTGCCACGGCTCCATCCGGTTGAGCAGGTCCTCCTTGCCGTAGAGGATACCTATACCGGTAGGCGCGTACATCTTATGTCCGGAGAATACAAGAAAATCGCAATCGAGCCTCCTCACATCAACAACGTGATGCTGAATACTTTGTGCAGCATCAATCATCACAAGAACGCCCTTCTTGTGTGCAATATCTATAATCTGCGCTACCGGATTTACCGTCCCCATCACATTCGACACATGAGCTATTGCCACCAGGGCAGTGTTTTCGCCAACAAGTTTTTCAAACTCATCCATCAGCAGAACTCCCTTGTCGTCGATAGGAGCAATCTTCAGCACATACCCCTTTCGCCGGGCAAGCATCTGCCAGGGTACAATATTGGCATGGTGCTCCATGGCAGAGATTACAATCTCTTTCCCTTTCAGAATATCCGATTCACCAAGAGAGTAAGCAAGCAGATTGACGGCTTCGGT
>JBDHYT010000298.1:0-4242 GCA_039811485.1 Marinilabiliaceae bacterium
TTATTGCTGATACCGGCAATAATATGGGTTCACGAAAGGAGTTTCAGATTTATAAAATCAATAAGTGCGATATCAACCCCGATGGTAATCTTCAATTTGTAAAGGCCGAAATCATAAAATACAGTTATGACAAACAACCCGACTTTCTGATTCCGTATTTTCATGATTATGATTGCGAAGCCATTGCCAGCATCAACGGCAATCTATTCATTTTCAGCAAAAACTGGGCTTCACGCACCTGCAATATCTATCAGATAGACACATTGCAGAATAAAGCAGTGATAAACAGCACCATCGACACTCAGGGATTAATTACCGGAGCCGACTATAATGCCACAGATGACCGGCTTATTATGTGTGGATACAAATTCGAGCTGAGGGTTTTCAAGCCTTTTATCGTAGAGATTTCCGATTTTGCAAAGGGAAACAGGGAGTTTAAAACCTACCAGTTACCACTCAGCAATCATCAGGTGGAAGGGATTTGCTTCGACGGCAACAGGATACTCATCACCAACGAAGAGACTACAGGCATTGACCTCGAAAAATATCCAGCGTCGCTTTTCGAGGTATTTATCGACAAATAAAGCTATTCAAGAAACTATGGAGGTGAGTTTCTGTTTCAGGCATAATGCCGAGTGGCAAATTGTGAAATTACGTGGTATATTATGATTATACTCCTTTAATGAGCTTCCGGCAGCAAAGACAGGCATACCCTTCGATACCGCCTCAACAGAAGCAATAACCTCGGCAACACTGTTGCGTCGTCGCTGGCACGACAGCGTAAAAAACATGGCATCATAGGGTCGTACCGAAAAGACTTCGGCCAGATCGGCAATTGGTGTCATGCCGCCAAGATAGAGTACTTCAAAACCCTCCTTGCGGGCTATGAAGCTGTAGAAGAGCAACACAGCATCGTGCAGTTCATCCTCGGGCGCAAAAAAGACGATGCTACCACGGTGTGCCGATGATTTATGAACCTCGTTGTTGATGGCAACCTGTAACTTCTGCCTTATGAGGTTAGATATAAAATGTTCCTGCGAAATATTTATTGCTCCGGCCTGCCACAGCAACCCCATCCTACCCATAAACGGAATCAGCACATCCTCTACGGTGGCTTCAAAACCAATCTGGATAACCGATTCGGATAGTGTTGCCGAAAAACGTGCTTCATCGAACTCAAGCATCGAGAGCATCAGATTGCCTGCCACCATGCTTCCGCTTTGTGAATCGGTGCAAAAGTCTAAAACCCGGTCGCGTATCTGGAAATCGTCCATCTCGGCAATACGGCTAATTTTAATGCCCTTCTGATTGAGAATAGAGACATTGAGCAGCTTCTTCAGGTCATCATCACTATAAAAACGGATATTGGTATCGGTGCGTCCAGGCTCAATAAGGTTATACCGCCGCTCCCATATCCTGATAGTATGAGCTTTGATGCCCGTCATTATTTCCAGATCTCTTATTGTATATACTGACATAACTCGATATTCAGAACCATTCGGGAAGTAAAACGGAATGACCCGTTTAAAGTTCAATTTCAATCAAAAAATCTGAATCTCACACCTACCGAAAGTCCTATTATATCGTGTAATTTTATCACCTCATTGCCTATATAGCTAATAAAGTAAAGGTCGTTGGTATTCACCTCATAAAACAGAGATGCCGACCTACTGAACCTTCTGCTGTTGAGCGGCAGGGTAAACGACTGGCCAATAAAAACATTGAATCGTGTGTTTACCGCCCAAAAATAATATCCTTTGGGATACTTCTGTGGTTGCTTTGTCCAGAAATATTCACCATAAATTTTTGTGATATAAAGTCCGGCAGTAATAGGCTCCAGTTGAAAGTCGCCACCAAGCTCGATTCTGAAAGGTGAGTAGGTCTGCTTCAAAGTCAAAGTACCATGAGCCGACTCATATTTATTACCAGGCACAAAACCCAAAAGCACATCGGTCTCCCACTGCCTACGCTTGCCATAATCCCATCCTGCACCAGCAGAAACCATCCCCATCGATCCGGCATACTGACTCTTCAGGTGAGTCGGTATAAGCTTGTTCCACCTGTTTTTATAGCTTTCAATCATGGTGTCGTGCCGTGTTTGGGCATAAGATGAGCTGAGACACAACAAAACGAAAGCAGAAAAAACATACAACCTCATAGCTTAAAACCTTATAACTTCGTGTGTATAACCTCCTTGAGTGACTGTAAAAAGTATGTAGCTCCTATCATCCATAGCTTCGCAGCCATAATAGATAATGCCGTTGTTGAAAAAATCGTTCTCCATCAGTCTGTGCGAGTGAGCATGCAGACAGAATAGCGGGTTTTTGTACCTCTCTATTATGTAGTTGAACATCATTATAGAGTTGTTGTTAAACTGCTCACCATAAGGAGTGGCGTGCATGGCCACTATGGTTTGCCCTATGCCCACTGTATCGGCCACAAAACGAAGCATAAAATCAAAATCGGGCACTGGAGTGCTGTAATCAAACTCCAAAGCATTGGTATTTAAGAATATAAACCTTGTGTTACGAAAAACAAAACTAAAGTTGAAATCGCCATAAATTTCGCCATACACCTCCTTCCCATGTCCAACCAAATCGTGGTTGCCAACTATGGCCACGTATGGCACCTTTAGTTTCTTCATTATGTTGTGCACCCATTTATACTCTTTTGTCATCCCGAAATCGGTAATATCACCGCCATGAATAACAAAATCGATATCATCTCTTTTATTTACATGATCAACAAACTTTTTGGTCTCATCGTAAAACCTCTGGGTATCACCCATAAATACAAACCTAATAGTATCCTTATCTGATTCAAGTGATTCAATGCGTTGAATATTAATATCATTAATACGGTGATAACCCGAACTGCCATGCGGAATATCGTAGGGGTGATATTCAAAATATTCGCATGAAGTGATTAATACCATTACCGGTATCAAAAAACACAACAATCTCTTTTTCATAAAAAAATCACTTTTATCATTCAACAATTCAACTTCTTACACCGCAGCATCAATTTTTAAACAGGGATTATTGAGGCTCAAAAATAGGGTTTCGCCAATAAGCACTCCCCTATCACTATGCGGAACTGAACCTTTTTGGACCTAAAGCATCATTTTTCACTTTTAAAAGAGACAAAAACCAAAAAACAGTCTGAAAACAGAAAAAAAAGGAGTTGCAAATCTTAATATTTCTAAACGGTATAGAATTTGTCAATCGCTTGTGGTAACTTTACAGCGCATTAACCTCCCCACACCTAAGTACAAAAAGAGAGAAAGAAAAAATAACCATATAACAAATTTCATAAAGAGATGCAAAAAAGACAGTTTAAGCCAGGCGTATGGCAAACAAAAGTTGACGTACGCGACTTTGTCATTCAAAACATCACCCCCTATGAAGGCGACTACGGCTTTTTGGAAGGAATAACACCACGCACACAGAAATTGTGGGATATCTGTACAAAAACCCTTGCCGAAGAGCGTGCCAACAACGGCGTGTGGGCTATCGACACCGACACTGTATCATCGGTAACATCGTTTGCCCCCGGCTACATCGATAAGGAGAATGAAGTTATCGTTGGCCTGCAAACCGACCAACTACTAAAACGAGCCATGAAGCCATTCGGCGGTTACAACATAGTGAAAAAGGCTCTTGCCGAAAACGGACTCAAGCCACACCCGTTTGTTGATGAAGTATTCTCGAAATACGTAAAATCGCACAACGACGGTGTATTTGACGCTTATACCGATGAGATACGAAAATTCCGTTCGCTGGGTTTCCTCACCGGCCTGCCCGACAACTATGCGCGTGGCCGTATTATCGGCGACTACCGCAGGGTTGCCCTGTATGGCATCAACCGCCTGATTGAAGCCAAGAAAGAGGATTTGAGAGGAATTAAAGGCCCCATGACCGACCACGTCATACGCCTTCGCGAAGAGGTGACCGAGCAGATAAAGGCACTTAACGACATGATTGAGATGGGCAAGATGTATGGTCTTGACCTGAGCCGTGCGGCAGAAAATGGCAGGGAGGCCGTTCAGTGGACATATATGGCTTACCTTGCAGCTGTAAAGGATCAGGACGGTGCAGCAATGTCGCTTGGACACGTATCTTCATTCCTTGATATCTTCATTCAGCGCGACCTCGATGAAAAAGCAATAACCGAGAGTGAGGCACAAGAGTACATCGATCAGTTTGTGATGAAGCTACGCATGGTTCGCCACCTGCGCATCGA
>JBDHYT010000299.1:0-4231 GCA_039811485.1 Marinilabiliaceae bacterium
AGATAGATTCTAAATATAACGTTCAAATATTTTTCGACCGCAATAAATTTGGACGTCAAATCTATACTGACATACAACCCATATCCCCAACGGCATTGCTTATTGGCACAACCGACGGACTTTGCGAGATGCGGTTAAACCAGGCCGGCCAGCCTGAGGCACTTACCTTTGTGGATGCTGCCCCTTCCTCGGCTGTTAACTGCATCACCAAGAGTAATGTATCCGATTTCGAATTTTGGATAGGTACCGAAGATGAAGGATTCTATAAATACAATGCCAAAACCAAAGAGGTAACCTTCTACAACGACGATATATCGTGTGTTCAGCAAAAACTAAGCAACGAAAACATACAGGCAATACGCGAAAATAACGATGGCTGCCTGTTTCTTGGCACTTGGGGGCGTGGTGTGGTGAAGCTCCATTACGACTCGTCCAAAGACTCTTTTGACTACTCACAGACCTTCAACCAGGAGAATGGTATGGTTAATAACTATCTGAAGGACATACTGGTAGATCGTGAGAATAACTTTTGGTTTGCTACATACGGCGGAGGTGTGGTGGCATTGCTCAACGAATATTTCTCGTTCTACAATTTTGAAGAGATAGGACTTAAACACAATAGGGCTCTGGCGGTGATGAAGGATAATTCGGGTCTCTGGATAGGTCTCGAAAATGGATTGCTGCATGCCGATCCGCACTGTTTCACCGACCATGAATACTATGATGGTGCCCAGAGCCTTCCCAATGATGGAGTCTCAGGAATCTGCCGTACTCCCGATGGTGTGCTGTGGATTGCCACAACAAGCAGGGGATTGTACAAGAAGGGTAAGGAGCAACGCAACTTTACCCACGTTAAATATACAGCCGATATCCCGGGTAATAAGATTAATGATATGGCCTGCGATGGCGGCAATATTCTGCTTGCAACACAAGGTGGCTTCTATATCATAGATGTGAAAAGCGGTAAAACTGCGAATTATAATACCGAAAACGGCCTTCCTCACAACTCCATAAATTTTGTGTTTGTTGACAAGCAAAAGCAGATATGGCTGGGACCCAAGGATAGCGGAATAACCCTTTTCAAAAAAAACTCTTTTGAAGTTCACCGTCTGGCCGACTCTCCCGTCAACGTGTCGGATATGACACAGGATGCCGATTCACGACTCTGGCTCTCTACCTTCAACCGTGGAATATTGTGCTACACAGCCGATACCATTATCAACTATACCGTCCAGGACGGATTGGAGAAGAACTACTGTTATGCCATTGAGTGCGACAGCCGTAATAGAATATGGGTTGCACACCAGCCGGGAGCAAGTTGCTATAATATCGAGAAAGGAAAATTCAGACGTTTCGGTATCTCAAGCCAGCTTAACACCAACTTCTACAATTTCTTTAAAGATGCCGATGGTGATATATGGTTTGCCACAGGCACCGGAGCTGTGTGTTACAATCCTCAAATTGACAGCGAAAACCAATATCCCCCAATTTTGAATTTTACCAATATCGATATTTCGGGCAAGAAATATCTGTCGGGCCAAACCATCGATCTTCCTTACAGATATAATAAACGACCCTATTTATTCAATATCGACTTTGTGGGAATAAGCCATAAGGATCCAAATACTGTAAGTTACGAATATTCTCTTTCAAGGGGTACTTCGGAGGGCGAGGAGGAGTGGATACCTCTTAAGAATATAGGACACAAGGAGTTGGATTATCTGTCGGATGGAAACTATACCTTCAGGGTTAGAGCCTTCAATGGTGACGGAGTGATGAGCCTCTCGCCATTAGTGCTGAATTTTAGCATTGAGTCGCCCGTATGGAAAAAGAGCTGGTTCTACCTTGTTATGGTAGCTTTTTTGATAGGTTTTGTTTTTACCCTTATAAGGATACGTGAAAAACGTCTGAAGCAACAAAAACGCTTTCTCGAGAAAGAGGTTGCAAATCAAACTGTTGCACTTAGGAGACAGAAAGCCGAGATTGAACAGAAAAACCGCGATATTACTGATAGTATCAACTATGCGCAGCGCATTCAAAAATCGATACTGCCACCATTGACCAATCTTCAGCACACCTTTAAGGAGTCGTTTATATTCTTCAAACCCAGGGATATAGTCAGTGGCGATTTCTACTGGTTCAACCGCAACGAAGATATTGCAATAATTTGTTGTGCCGACTGTACCGGTCATGGAGTGCCGGGTGCCTTTATGTCGATGATTGGAACAACCATTCTCAACGATATATTCAGGCTTCCCGAAATTGACTCTCCAGCAAGCCTTTTGGAGCGGCTCGACAGCGAGATGAAGATTATGCTGCACCGGCATCAAGATATCGACACCAACGACGGTATGGATATTGCAATTGTGGAGGTAAACCTCAGAAGCAGGCAGATACGTATCGCATCGGCAAAACGCCCGGTATATCTCTTTCTCAACAACCAATTTGTGGAGTATAAAGGAAACAGACGGAGTATTGGCGATAAATCGGCCAGTTATGCCGACAATCCATTTAACAACATCATCTATTCAGGCCAGAAAGGTGATATGGTTTATCTCTTCTCCGACGGATATTCCGATCAGTTTGGAGGCCCGGATGGCAAGAAGATGATAACCACAGGTGTTAAAAATCTGTTGTCGAATATTATCCACATCCCCATGAAGGAGCAGGAGAAGATGATTACAAACCATTTCAACGATTGGAAAGGAGATTTGGAGCAGATTGATGACGTTCTGTTTATGGGAATTAAACTACCATAATATACTGTGACATTATTAACCCATTTCGAATATGTATTTTTTAGAAACCAACAACGTTGTAAAACAGTATTCGGGCCATTTGGCACTCAACAAGGTGAGTATCAGGGTGCCCGAAAATTCGGTGTTTGGACTCCTTGGCCCCAATGGGGCAGGAAAGACTACGCTTATCCGGATTATTAATCAGATTACAATGCCCGATTCGGGTGAAGTTATCTTCAATGGTCGTAAGCTTCAGCCCGCCGATATTGCCAATATCGGCTATCTGCCCGAGGAGAGGGGACTATACAAAAAGATGAAGGTGGGGGAGCAGGCTCTCTATCTGGCACAACTAAAGGGGTTGAGCCGTCACGATGCCCTTGTGGGACTAAAGCACTGGTTTGAGAAATTCGAGATTCAGACCTGGTGGGATAAAAAAGTTGAAGAACTATCCAAAGGTATGCAGCAGAAAGTGCAATTCATTGTAACTGTGCTGCATAGGCCAAAACTACTTATTTTCGATGAGCCATTCAGCGGTTTCGACCCAATCAATGCCAATCAGTTGAAAAACGAAATGTTGCAGTTGCAGAAAGATGGGGCAACAGTTATATTTTCGACACATAATATGTCGTCGGTAGAGGAGGTGTGCAGCCATATAGCACTAATCAATCGTTCGCAAATAATTCTTGATGGTGAGGTTTCTGAGGTTCGCCACAACTACAAACAAAATATCTTCAGGCTTCAATATAAAGGGATACCACAAAAACTTGAACCGCTTCAGGATGAGGGGTTTGTCATAGGTTCTACCACCATATCGTCGGGTATCAACGAAACCATGATTACCATGGGTGCCGGAGCCACATCCAACAAACTTATAAAACGGATTGTTGACGAAGTGGAGATTGTAGGATTCAACGAAATACTCCCCAGTATGAACGAAGTGTTTATAAAGGTTGTGCAACAGAGCAATGCCGTTTCGTCCCAATAATGGCGATATATGCTTGTGATAATCCACATTTTTACAGAATTAAAAAACATAACGATGAATAAAATAAACCTTATCATAAAACGGGAGTATCTCTCGCGAGTTAAGTAGAAAAGCTTCGTGGTGATGAGTATTCTCGGCCCCGTCATTTTTGCTTTGATGTTTGTGCTGCCTGCTCTTTTTGCTTCCCTTTCCGAAACATCCAAGAGTAAAATTGCATTTTCACACTCCTCAAATCCAGGCTCTCAAGATGGGGTAAACATTCGGAGAGGTTCAATGGTTTTCCGTCTCTTCCAAAGAAATTATACAACGTCGGTTGGAATCCAGTAAGCGACAGTTTGCGCACCGTAGCTGGGATGTTATCCAATTTCAGCCCCATTGGAAACCATTGTTTCTCGATCAAGAGCTCTTCAAGGGACGGAAACTCGGCGACGAACGAGGGCCAAGACGAGAAACGAAGAAAATCGTCCTTCAGTTCAACCCTTCGCACCACCCCAGGTTGACACAATTT
>JBDHYT010000300.1:0-4219 GCA_039811485.1 Marinilabiliaceae bacterium
AGTTTTCGGGCTTATAATCGCTGTAATAGGTGGGTATATCGGGAAGAAGCATATTTGGAAGAATAACACCCTCCTGAAGAGCCGCAGCAAACAAAAAAGGCTTCAGAAGACTACCTGTACTACGCTGTGCCATAACAACATCCACACTATGACCTTTATCGGCACCCGAACCGGCACTATTGCCCACATAAGCAATTACATTGCCGGTGGATGTCTCGGCAACCACCAAAGCAATATTGTGAATCTCACTCTGGCTGTAGAGCGAATGAAAACGGTCAACAACAGTGTTGCAACGCTGCTGGAGATGATAATTTATGGTAGTAAAAACCCGGTTGTCGCCCCTCTCCTTTCTTATACGGTCGGTAAGATGCGGAGTAACATCGGGTAAAGGGAGCAGTCCGTCGGGCAGCGGTTCATCAACGGCAAGGCGATATTCAGTGTTATCGATCACCTTCTTTTTCAGCAATTTGTCCAACAGTCGGTTACGTTTATCAAGCAGCGCGGCACGATTCCGACCCGGATGAATCAGTGATGGCGAATTGGGAAGAACAGCAAGGAGTGCCGATTCGCTCCATGAGAGCTGATGGGGCGGGCGACCGAAATAACGCCATGAGGCAGCCTCCAGTCCAACAACGTTCCCTCCGTAGGGTGCATGTGAGGCATAAAGTTTCAAAATCTCATCCTTGGAATGAGTAAGCTCCATTCCCACAGCACCAACGGTTTCCACTATCTTATTGAAGAAGTGACGCTTCCCACGGCGGCTTATCCGTTGTACCTGCATCGATAGAGTACTTCCACCACTGATAATTCTGCCACTGCCAACATTCTGAATCAGAGCCCTAACCACCGAAACAGGATTAACGCCGGGATGATAATAGAAGTATTCGTCCTCGAACAGGAGAAGCGATTTTTTAAACTTATAAGGAACAGAATCACCCGGCTGAAAACGCCACTGACCATCGGCTGCGATCCTGGCACCGAGCAACATCCCATCACCGGAATAGACCGAAACGCTGTAAACAGCATCAAACCGTGGGCGCCCAATCAAAATAAGAGATACGACAAAAAGTAAAATGCAAACGCTATAAACAGCTGCTTTTCTATGCCTTAGTTGTCGTAATTCCATCTTTCTGTTTTAAGCATCAAAGAGGTGGAGAAAACCATTAAAGATAAACTCCACCTCAACTATTACAAATTAATATAAATCAATCATTTAACACCTCAATCCATCGTCCTGCCACAGTTGCCGACACCCGATTGTCGTACATAGCCTGACAATGAACCGAAGGCAGATAGTAACGTCCCTGATAGGTTACGTGAATAAGCGTAACAATACGCTTGGTCTCGCCGCCACCAATTCCAAAATATGTAAGCACCCTGTCGTCGCGGAAATCCTGATACTCGACAGCACTACCCTGATGGGCGGTGAACTCTTCGAGACGGGTGTTCCTAATCTCCCAACCCGAAGGGATGATATGGGTAAGAGCAAGGTTGTTGACATATCCAAGCGAGCCGGGATTACTGATGGTTACAACCGACACGATGTCGGTTCCCTGCTTAAGGGCGGAAACATCAACCGGTTGGCCTTTCATATCGAAATAAGCCACATTCATATTGAGGTTGGAAGAGATGGCAACCTCTTCGCCCGATTTGGGTATTGCCGCTGTTACAACTCTAACAAACATCACTCCGTCGCCTTTATTGGTGACTGACAGCGAGTTGACACCATTGTCGATATCCTTTACATAAACTGGATTCTGACTTTTTACCGACGACTTTTTCCCATTTAACGACATGTCGAAAGCAAAAGATCCGGAGGCTGAGTTGTTGTCGAGATAATGACTCACAGCCAATAGTGCATAAGCTGTTGTCTGTGTGCTCATCCATTCGCCCGACGATAAACGGTCGGAGATTTTCCTCACCACATCAAAGGCTTTTTCATTCATTTTCAGAAGGTTGAATGTCTCGAGCATAATAGCCATATCTCTGACTTCAGAGCCGTAGGTGAAACGCCAAATCTCACTGTTACCCATATTTTCCGAAAGATTGTTGAGTATCTCCGATCCTTCACGGCCATATCCGGCACGTGCATAGGCAGCGGCGAGATACCAACGGGCCATATTGCTGAGACCATCCATCTTGCGCATACGGTTCATTGCACCAAGGTTGGTATTACCCGACTGCGCCAGGGTGAAAAGCCGGAATGCCTGCTGAGCATCGCTATCGGCTCTATCCTTGTTACGATTCCATTCGCGTACACATTTATTCTGAAACGAGGCCCATTTTTTCATCATTCCGTCGGGCAGCACATATCCTTTACGCGATGCTTCACTAAGGAAATAACCAACATAGGATGTTGTCCACTCGTCGGCAGTGCTTTGTCCCGGCCAGTAAGAAATGCCACCGTCGGAAAGCTGCATGGTAAACAGACGGTTTATGGCTGTGGTAATATTTTTCTGCACCGAGGCAGTAATTGCATCCTGTTTTCCTACAATATCGGCCAGATAGAGCTGTGGGAATGCAGCCGAGGTTGTCTGTTCGGCACATCCGTGAGGGTAGCCAAGAAGATAGTGAAGCCTTTCGCCCAGATTGACAGGCGGAATTACGGAAGCTTCGAGTGTCACCTTTTCGGTGCCATCGATACCAAAGTGATGAGGCTCCAACGAAACAGATTCGCCCGCCTTAAGCAGTGCCGATACCGCACGTGTCTGTGCAGGATTGGATGCCCTTACCGAGATAAAAGTCTCATCAGAGGCTTTGTCGCTACCCGATACTGCAGAAACCTTAATCTTTCCGTTACCTGGTTTTGCACCGGCTTTCAGGATAAAATAGACAACTTTTTCGGTATCGGCATCAACATCAGCCGATATTGATTGAGATCCTTCGAGAGTGAATCCCTGATTTTCGACAATAGAGACATCAACCTTGCGCGGTTTACCACCCATTGAGAAAATGGTAACAGGCATCACCACAGTCTCTTCCGGCCCGCAAACACGTGGCAGTGTTGTCTGAACCATCAACGGACTACGCACGGGGACAGCCTTTTGAGCCGAACCATACGATTTGCCCGACGTTGCAACAACCATTATCCTTACCGAACCCACATAACGGGGAATATCAACTTTATGTGCTACCGTTTTACCCTTGGCAAGCGTAAACGGTCCATAGAACTTAACCACCGGTTTGAATCGATTCTGTTTACCGTCACCCTTCTTACCTGCCAGTTCGGCATCACCACCGATAGAGAAAGCCCTTTCGATGCGGCCTCCATAGGCACCCATCACCATATTGTACACATCCCAGGTTTTTACACCCAGAGCCTCGCGGGCAAAGAAGTGACTCCATGGATCGGGAGTGGCAAAACGGGTAATGTCGAGAAGCCCCTCTTCAACCACTGCAAGTGTATAGGTCATAGGTTTACCCGATTTTTCACTAACCTTGATTACACTTGTCTGCTCCGGCCGCATCTCTGCATCGGCATTAATAACCGGAGCGATATGGGTTTCAGGATCTTCAACCAATACCGGCATAACACCGTACATCCTAATAGGCATATTGTTAAGCGACTGGGCATGAGGCTGAAGCATTGTTATATTTACATATACGTTGGGTGTCATTGTCTTTGTGGTTTCAAAGGTAAATAGCGTCATCTGCTCTTTCGTATCGACCCAGTGACTTTCAAGTACTCCGTAACCGTTTTCGATGCTGATGAGTGCACGTCCGCCGGCTGCCGACGGGAAGGTAACCTTTGCCTTATCGCCAACATTATATTTTTCTTTATCCAGGGCAAACGACAACATTTGTGATGCCTGGGCATCTTCGCCCATTGGTTTTACAGCCCAGCCCGGCCAATCAACATAAACGGTTTTTCCGGCAGCATGCCCCTGGGAACCATTGCTTACCCTTACCAAATAGCGGCCCCACTGCGGATACTTAACCATAAACTTAAACGATGCACGTCCGTTGTGAGTCTGCAAGTTACCCGAAGCAACCAGGCTGCTGCTCTGGCTTCCGCGATACGATGCAAGTTCGTTATCGTCCGACTCCCACCACCAGCGCCAGTTTACCTTATACACCTCGTAGCTGAGATTCGACACATCAACACCCTTTCCGTCGGCATTAACTGTCACAACATCAACTGTATGCTCCTTGTCGGTGACCAACATTCCGCGGTTGTCGCCTTTGGGAGTGCTGATACCTACAAAAACAGGATAGGGAG
>JBDHYT010000301.1:0-4215 GCA_039811485.1 Marinilabiliaceae bacterium
TGTTCTGTTTGCCTTCACGTCAACATTCTGGAGCAACTCGTCGGCCATCTTCAGAACTAACGCAATATTTTTGGTCTCCTGAGCTTTACTAACACTCACTTTTTGAGCCACATAACCAATCATAGACGCATTTATCACAAAAGGTAACGAAGCACGGCATTCGAGACGAAACCGACCGTCAAGCGATGTGGTCGTTCCAAATGTGGTGCCTTCAACGGCTATGGTGACACCCTCAAGCGGTTTTCCCCCATCGTCGGTTACCGATCCGGAGATTACTACAACCTGCGAAAACAGACCGACAGAAACAAACCAGAAGCATATATAGAGTAAAAATCGCATAAGGCATTATTAATTGACCAAGCAGACAGATTAAATAAAAAAACTATACAAATATATTTAATTCTTTACGTATCATCATTCTGATTTCAATTACAATATCAGAAACCTGTCTTCAACTTTTTTAAACTCATTCTCCCAGGTAAGTTCAACAGCAGCAAACGACATATTCTTCTTCCACTCCTTAAGTTGATGAGTATCAGCAGAGAGCCGGTTAACAACATCTGCAATCATTTTCGGTTCCAGGCTATCTACACACACACCAACATCGTAACCTTTTACAATTGATGAAATTTCGGGAAACCCGGAGGCAAGAATCGGAAGACCTGCCTGAATAAAGTCGAACAACCGGTTGGGCAATGAATAGTAATAGTTAAGCCCCTTATTTTCGAGCAGCACAATACCAAGATCGGCCGACTTCATATATTGCTGAAGCTGGTTAAAAGGCTTTTTACCTTCAAACAAAACCCTGTCACCAACATTAAGGCTAACTACCAACTCTTTAATTTCCAACATTATATCACCATCACCGACAATAACCAACCTGCACCGTGGCAACCACTGCATTGCCTCCACCATAGCCTCGAGGCCTCTACCTACATTTACTGCGCCCTGGTACAAGATAGTAAACGGCCTGTCATCAGACATTACAACATCCTGGTTATCTAGCCTTTTAGATTCAGGAGCATTGCGTACCACATAAAAAGGTGTTTTGTATTTATCAGCGTAAATATCAGCAATCGAGCCACATACCGTATAAGCCAAATCGACCCCCGGAATAAAACACTTCTCAATAGCCAACCATATATTCCTGATTAAAGGTCGCTCCTTTAACTCAGGAACTTCGGGGAAATATTCGTGACTGTCAAACACAATCTTTTTGCGTCGCAACATAGCCGCCAGACGACAACCGACAAGAGTATCAAGATCAGATGAATAGATTATCGCAACCTTTGAAAACAGCAGATAGATAAAAAGCCGGAAATTCATTTCGGCATAGAAGAGTGCGCCCTTTGAAAAAAAGAGACGCATCAACCGGATCTTATCCGAAGGCTTGGTGATGTGCCCCGGATGACGACGCCCAAGTCTTACAACATCAAAACCAAGGTTTTGCAGCGATGAAGCAACTTTAAAAAGACGATAATCGGCATCAAAATCACTGGTGCTGCATATTATTATTTTCTTGACGGCCATTAATTACTAAATATTATAAAATGTGAAGATAGCAATTTTCACTTTCATTAACCGCACAAATCGAACAATAGGATTAAGCTGAATTCTGTAATCAAAACATGACAAATAAACTTTTCTTTTATCACTATTGTTGATAAAATTGTAATAACAATAAACATAAGCAGATATGAAACTATATGTAATGCAAAATGTGCCTTCGGATGAGTTTGTCGAAATTCTGCCTGAATGGGAAATAAAAGTTGCATCACGGGACAATCTGACTCCTGACGAATTTGTGGCCGAGATGCAGGGAGCCGATGCCGTGGTAACAGTAATCGGTTGTAAATTCAGTGCCGGAATGATGGCCAAAGTACCATCGTTAAAAATGGTGGCCAACTATGGAGCCGGCTACGACCATGTGGCACTCGACTATCTTAACACCAAGTCGATACCTCTCACCAATACCCCGGCAGCCGTCACCGAACCTACGGCAGAGCTCGCAATGGGTCTCATGATCTCGGTAATGCGGCATATATCGCTTATGGACAGAAAATTGCGCACCGACGATGGAGTCCGTTGGGGAATAATGCAAAACCTTAGCAACACATTGTGTGGCAAAACTCTGGGTATCGTCGGAATGGGCAAGATAGGCAAAGCCATAGCACGACGGGCAATAACCTTCGGCATGACAATAGTTTACCACAACCGCAACAGGATGAACGAGGCCGATGAAAAACAGTACAACGCAACATATCTGCCACTCGACCAACTGCTTAAACAATCAGATGTTGTTTCGCTATCCACGCCGCTTACCGAGGCTACACGCCATCTCATAGGCACACGCGAACTTGAAATGATGAAAAACAGCGCAATCCTCATCAATACAGCACGAGGCCCGGTGGTTGACGAAAAAGCAGCTACTGATGCTCTTAAAAAAGGGATTATAGCCGGAGCCGGACTCGATGTGTTTGAGAACGAACCACATATCACCGCCGAACTAAAAACAATGGACAATGTGGTGCTGATGCCGCATCTTGGGACGGGAACCATTGAGGCACGACACGAGATGTCACGCTCGGCAGCACAAAACATAAAGGCCGCATTTGCAGGCACTCTGCCTCCCGACACTGTTAATCCGTCTGTTTTTGACGATTTTAAAAACAACTTGTTAAATAAATAACAAAACAAGCATTTTTTGTTGATATTTATCATTTCATATCATTGGTAAAATGCGTTAATTGACTTCAAAATCAGCAGTAACGCATTAATCCTTCTGAAATGAAAATAGAAAAGCAGTTCTTATTGGGAGCCGAGGCAGTTGCCCATGGAGCTATAGATGGTGGCATGTCGGGGATTTACGCCTATCCCGGCACTCCATCAACAGAAATTACCGAATATGTACAGTCGTCGGCTCAGGCAGCCCAACATGGCATACGCTGCCAGTGGTCGGCCAACGAAAAGACAGCAATGGAGGCAGCCCTCGGCATGTCGTACGCCGGGAAACGCGCAATGGTATGCATGAAACATGTGGGGCTCAACGTGGCTGCCGATGTATTTATGAATGCGGCAATCACAGGTATCAACGGAGGATTGCTGATGACCATTGCCGATGACCCGGGAATGCATTCATCACAAAATGAGCAAGATAGCCGATATTACGGCAAATTTGCACAGATACCCATACTTGAGCCATCTAACCAGCAAGAGGCCTACGACATGGTTTATGAAGGTTTTGAGCTTAGCGAGAAGCTGAAAGTACCTGTTATGCTGAGGATTACCACACGTTTGTCCCACTCCCGTGCAGGAGTTGTCAATAAACCTACCAAACCTCAAAACGAGGTGAGTATCCCCGCCGATCCTCATCAGTTCATTCTGCTCCCGGCGATAGCTCGACGCCGCTACGCATGGCTTCTCAACGCACAACAGAGTTTTGAAGAGTCGTCGGAGACAAGTGGTTATAATAAACTTATTGACGGTAAAGACAAAAAAACAGGCATCATAACCTGTGGACTGGCATTCAACTACCTGATGGAGAACTATCCCGACGGTTGCCCCTACCCTATCCTCAAAATAACCCAATACCCGCTTCCTCAAAAAATGGTTACAGAACTCTACAAATCATGCGATGAGTTACTGATTCTGGAAGATGGTTATCCTATTGTGGAAGAACAACTTAAAGGCATAGATATCAATATGAAACCCATCAGGGGACGATTGGACGGTTCGTTGCCCCGCCAGGGAGAGCTAAATCCCGATAATGTAGGTAAGGCACTGGGATTAAAGACGTCCGACAGCGATTTCGTTCCGGAAGTGGTAATGAAGCGGCCACCATCGTTATGTGTAGGATGCGGTCACCGCGATGCCTACGACGCACTTAACGAAGTGATGAAACAACATGGCAGGGGTCGGGTTTTTGCCGATATAGGCTGTTATACACTTGGGGCACTGCCGCCTTACAATGCAATAAGTTCATGCGTTGACATGGGAGCATCGGTGACTATGGCCAAAGGAGCTGCCGATGCGGGATTATCGCCGGTTGTGGCCGTTATTGGCGACTCAACATTCACTCATTCGGGAATGACAGGATTGCTAGATGCCATCAACGACAATTCACCAATAACAATAATCATATCCGACAACGAAACCACTGCAATGACAGGTGGTCAGCCTTCATCGGGTCATAACCGGATAGAGCATATATGCGAA
>JBDHYT010000302.1:0-4194 GCA_039811485.1 Marinilabiliaceae bacterium
AATAATTATTTACATATACGAATGTTTTATATATTTGTAAAAGCAATTAAAACTTTTACCATGAATGTTGAAGCATTAATAAGAGAATTTGAAGAAAAAATGCGTATTCAGCGTTATAGTGAAAATTCAATAAGAAATTATCTGAGTACAATGAGGACATTTCTTGAAATTGCTCAAAAGAAGTTTTCTCATCCTATGGAAATCAATGAAGCTATAATAGAGAAATATGTATTATGGAAAATTGAAAGGCATAAAATTAGTGCATCATATCAACGTTTGATTGTTGCTTCTGTTGATAAGTTTTACCGTACTCTTTTTAACAAGGAGCTAAATATCCGGCATCTTTACCCTACACGCAAATCTAAAACTTTGCCTAATTATCTAACACTATCAGAAGTAAAGCGTATGATTGAAGTTGTGGATAACAAAAAACATCTTTGCATAATTAAAATGCTGTATGGTGCCGGTTTACGTTTAGGTGAGCTGCTCGGTCTGAAACTGACAGATATCAATTCTGAAAACATGTTGATTCATATCCGAAAAGCCAAAGGAAACAAGGATCGGGTGGTTATGCTGTCCGAAACTCTTTTGAAAGATTTACGCGAGTATTTTAAAATTTACAAACCGCAAGAGTATTTGTTTGAAGGGCAGGGCGGAGGAGCTTATACAGATAAGTCGGTACAAAATGTAGTGAAAAATACAGCTTTGAAAGCCGGAATTAAAAAGAAAGTAACGCCACATACCTTGCGCCATAGCTTTGCTACTCACTTGCTCGAATCGGGAACGGATATTCGTTATATTCAACAGCTTATGGGCCATCAGTCGATCAAAACCACTGAGATTTATACTCATATCACCGATGTGTCTAAGTCAACGATTAAAAGCCCTTTAGATTTATTGTAATAAAAACAAAAAAGAGGTGATGCTTTGAGAAGAATATGTAACCTTCTTCCTTACAATGTATTTCACCTATTTAAGTGATAACCATTCAATTACAGTAAATATATTATCTATTTAAAGCGATTCATTTTATAGGGTCAATATCTACTCAAAATAAAGGGAGTGATACCGCAGTTTACGTTCAAATTTCGCTCCTTCTCTCTCGTAAACGGCACAAATCTCACAGACATAACCCTTTTTTTCACCATTTTACCGTTGCGCTTCTCAATGATAAGTAACTCCTGAATTGATGAAGCCTTACCCACCGGAATTACCATTTTTCCGCCCTCTTTAAGCTGTTGGAATAGGGGAGAGGGGATGTAATCGGGGGCTGCAGTAACAACTATCCCATCGAATGGGGCATGTTCCTGCCATCCATTATATCCATCACCTATTTTAACACTGATATTTTTATATACGAGTTCATTAAGAATATGATTTGCCCTTAAACCTAAAGGCTCTACTATTTCGACTGTATAAACATGATCGACAATTTCGGCCAACACAGCCGCCTGATAACCTGACCCGGTACCAATTTCGAGTATTTTATCACCTTTTTTAGGGTTGACAGCCTCAGTCATAAATGCAACGATATAAGGTTGCGAAATGGTTTGACTATACCCAATTGGCAGAGGATTATCATCGTAGGCTTGCGCAGAGTAATAAGCCGGCACAAACCGGTGACGCTCAACCTTAAGCATCGCCCTTATCACCTCCTTATCTCTGATTCCACGATTAACAATCTGAGTGTCAACCATTAATCTACGCTCTTCATATCGGCTATCTGACTGCATCGCAAATAAAGAAATAAGAACAATAATTCTATACATATAACAACAGCATATAGTTCAATAATATAATCAATAATAGTATGAAAGTCAATAAAATAAGATAATTTGGAAAAGAGCCTCCCAATATTGTATTTTTTGAATTAAAGTGAATAATTTTGAACTCGTAGGTGGTTTACTTACAAAACAAAAAAATATGAGATTAAAACTGATACTTCCGGCAGCAATTGCAATAATGTGCAGTTGCACAAAAGAGAGTCAAAAAGTGGGTGTTATGACCGACATGAACGGAACATACAAAAAACCACTCTATCTTAACTACCTGAATGGCAATTACGAGCCAAACGACACAGCAACATTGGGCAGTGACGGAGTTTACTACTTCGACTTCAAAAACAAGCAGATGGGATACTATCAGTTACTGACACAGGAGGGTAAAAGCTTCAGTTTTATTTTTGATAGCACTATGGTATTAAAAATAAACTCATTATCGGCATCGTTGGATAAAGTTACCTATACCGAAACCAAATCGATGAGCAAGTTACAGGAGAGTGATGTGGTGATAAACAGGGTGAAACAAGCCGTAGAAAAGTTAAATTCGGCTCATATTAGCAACACAATCAATACTTTACCCACAGCCAAACGCGACAGTCTGATACGCCAGATTGAGATGGTTAAAAATGAGGGGAGATTACTCATCGATTCTATCCTTAAGAAAGATAATTATGGATTTATAACCATCAACGTAGTATCAAAATGTCTCGATAACAACCTTATATACAATATAGTAACAGATTTCGACCATATATTCGGGATGACAGAGAGATTAAACAGTCGTTATCCTGAAAATGCTTCAGCAACCGGATTCAGGCAGAAGATTGAAAATATTAAACCTATAATCCGAAAAATGGAGACGCTGAAACCTGGAAATATCTGTATAGACTTGAAACTGATGGCTACCGATTCGTCAATGGTTCAGTATTTACCAATGAAAAAAAAGATTTTCATGATCCACTCTTTCAATAACAAATTAGGTTTAGAAGAGTACTTTAGCACAGTAATATATCCTTTATCGGCAAAGGGATATGAAATTATTGATGCACTAACCGACAGTTTACCAAAAACGGCAGCAACGAAATGGAAAAACGGACTTATCATTAATCCTCCCAACTATTTTGACGGTATGCCGCTGCCAATCATTATTATAACTGATGAAAATATGAAGATAGTGCAAAATATTCCTAAGATGGAGAATCTGATTGAGGTTATGCCCCAATTATAACCATTATCTTACTATATTTGAACACAGATAACCGGAATATAACTGAATAAAATAAACTTAAATGAAAAACAGAATGAAAAATTTATTTTTCCTGCTACTCTTTATCATCGCAATAACATCGTGTAAAGATGAAAAAATAAACATAAGTGGTAAGTTCGACAATGCACAGGGTGAGTCGGTTGTGCTTCAACGAATGGATCTGAACAGCAATGCCACTCTCGATTCGACAACCATTTCAAAAGATGGGTCGTTCAGATTTTCAACACCCAAAGTTAATGAACCGACATTTTTCCAGTTGACATTCAACAAAACAAAGAATGTGGTTCTCCTTCTCGATTCAACAGAGTGTGTAATTGTAGATGGCGACATGAAACAGTTTGATTCGTCACTAAGAATTTCGCAATCGCAGGGAGCAAAAGAGCTTTATACCATGAATTTCAAAGCTGCCGAACTTCAAAAAAGCATCCAGACAAAACTTCAGGCAATAGAGAAGCTAAATGACGATGACAAAATGGAATATCAAAATCGTATTAACGAGATTACAAAGGAGATTGAGGCTTACAAAAACAGTGTATATGACTATGTTTTTGAGCATCCCCGCTCATTTGTAAGCTACTATCTGCTATTCCAAAACGTGATGAATACACCTGTGTTTGATGTAATGGACAAAAGGGATCATACTTCCTTTGCAACAATTGCAACCAGTCTGAATCTTATCTATCCTGAATCGGAGAGGGTGAAGCATCTTTACAGCTACGTTTTGGAGGCAAAAGCAGCAATGAAACGCCAGAATGTTAACGAAGAACTGTTTAAAAATGCAGAGACAGTGAGCATCCCCGACATCAAAGAGAAAGATGTAAAGGGCGATGAGAAAAAACTATCAGACCTGAAAGGGAAAGTGGTACTTCTCTCATTCTGGGCTGCTTGGGATGAAAACTCAATGAAAGAGAACCGTAATATTTTGAAAGTATATAACAAATACAACTCAAAAGGATTTGAAGTTTTTCAGGTTTCGCTGGATAGGAGTAAGGTACTTTGGGAAAACGCAATCAATAAGGATAACCTTCCCTGGATAAACGTCAGCGATTTACGCTATACCGATTCATACTGGTCGAGATTATACAACGTAAGCAAGCTGCCTTCAAATTTTCTGATTGACAGAAAAGGGGAGTTAATAGGAAAAGA
>JBDHYT010000303.1:0-4136 GCA_039811485.1 Marinilabiliaceae bacterium
GCAGATGAAAAAAGAGTAAGAGCCTGGTTAATATTCTCAAGCATAAAGTTTATATACTTATAGAACACCAATCCCCCAATATTAAGAAACTGACCTCCATAATAAATCTGCTTTCTATAACGCAATTCTTTGCTTCCAATAGCTTTGCCCACAAAAAAATTGGATACGATAAAAACAGCCGGATATACAATAAACAGAGGCGATGTACTCATCAGAAAGATAACACTTGCGCCAACTAAAACAGGGATTCGGAATCGTTGTGGTACGGAAAAAAACACAACAAATACCGCAATCAAAAAAATAAGAAATTCTAACGATACAAAAGACATAATAAATTTATAAGACGCATCCTTTTCCTAAAGACATACATGACAAAATCAAAACTCATAGCCTCAAAGAAACACCTCCAATTGCTCCATTTGATTGCTCAACCGGTTCGGACTGAGCGTCTAACGACTCATAAGAGCTGTTTTGCGATATATATTCAGGCACCAGATCTTTCATCCGTCCCACAAGCGATATAGCACTCTCGTGCGACAGAGCTGACAACATACCTGAAATCTTCTCGTTAACGATGGCAAATTGCAGCGGGCGTACTCTGCCTATCATAATTTTATCGTGATGAGTTGGCAGACTATTCTCTTTTGTTGCAAGAAGTTCTTCATATAGCTTTTCGCCTGGCCGCAATCCAGTATATTTAATTTGTATATCCTCGCCTAATTTGAGTCCGGCCAGCCTAATCATCTCCTTGGCTAAGTCGTCAATTTTCACCGGTTCACCCATGTCGAAAACAAAAATTTCGCCACCGTGTCCCATGAAGCCGGCTTCAAGCACTAACTGACAAGCTTCAGGAATAGTCATAAAGAAACGTGTAATATCGGGATGGGTAACCGTCAGCGGTCCGCCCTGTTCAATCTGACGTTTAAACAATGGCACAACAGAACCGTTTGAGCCAAGTACGTTTCCAAAACGGGTAGTAATAAACGAACATTTCATTCCTGGCTGCTGGGATAAAGCCTGAATATATATTTCACATATCCTTTTGGAGGCACCCATCACGTTGGTTGGATTTACAGCCTTATCGGTTGAAACCATTACAAACTTTTCCACACCAAACTCAACAGCCAGATCGGCCAGGTTTTTGGTACCACCCACATTTACCCGAATTGCTTCATAGGGATTGGCCTCCATCAACGGCACATGCTTATATGCTGCCGCATTAAAAATTATATCGGGCTTAAATCTCTCGAAAATTGTTTTAATCCTATATTGGTTTGTTACATCAGCAATTATTACTTCAAAAGGGGCATCGTAATATTTCAACAGAAGCTCTTGTTGCAAATCGTAGAGTGCCGACTCGGCAATATCAAGGAGCAGCACTTTACGAACCGGGAATTTCAACAACTGGCGAACAATCTCGGAGCCTATTGAGCCAGCAGCACCCGATACCAGGATGGTTTTCCCATCCAATCCCTCCATTATTCGTCTCTGGTTGAGTACAATCTCTTCACGTCCCAAAAGGTCTTCGATACGAACGTCACGAATCTGATTCTGGTTCGAGATTCCGTTAACCCAGTTTCCCACTGTTGGCATCACCTTCAATTTCCATCCACGCTTGAGGCACTCGTCGGATATCTCGTGCTTGCGCTTAACAGATATCGAGTTGATGGCCAGTATCACAATTTGCACACCACGTGAAGCACCCGATTCCAAAACCTTTTCCCAGCTCATAACAGGCATGGAATGGAGTTTCATCTTCCATTTGGATGGATCGTCATCGATAAAACCAAGCACATTAAACTGATTGCTCTTATCGTTAATAATTGCCTCCATGGTTATCAAACCCATGTTGCCAGCTCCGTAAATAAGGGTATTTATGGTAGCCTGTTTTTTTGTTAAAAAGACATAAGTCTCGCGAACCACCAGTCGAAAAATAAAACATAGGAATAGGGTAAGAAAGAAATGAAAAACAAGTATCAACCGTGGTATGCCGATAATGGGATAGCCAATATAACTGGTTAAAAAGTCGAAGCCTAACAAGCTGACCAATGCTGAGAGGCACGATAAAGTCAACAGTTTAAGTTCATTGGTATTACTATGGCGAATAACTCCACGGAAAGATCCAAAGAGTAGGAAGGAGAGCAGATATACCGACAATACAATAATACCTCCTTTGATAAGCAGCCAGGCAGAATAGCTTGGCAGTTGCAGATTCAATCGAATGATAAAAGCAATAACAAATGCATTTGCACTTAAAATCATGTCTATCAAAAGAATCCACCACGGAGAAACAATTTTCCCGTTAAATATATTAAGTAAAAATGCTTTCATATTTTTGGAGTACATTCTGTTATTCTATATGTAAATCTCTATTATAATATTGAATAACACAAGCGTTAAATGATGAAGACAGCTCATGAGATGACGAAGGCAAAGCGGACATCAACAAAAAAGATAAATATGGGAATAGCTTAAAATAATTCAAGCTTCTCCAGCATTCTGTGAAACTTTTATAACATATCGCAACCAAACGTAAAAAAGCGACAAAAACAGATATAGAGATCCAACAACAACAAGCTGCATAATAACACTCTGCGAAAAGGGCAGCAACATAATTACAACCGAGCTTACAGCCAACTGTACCACTCCGTAAATAGATGAAACCACGAGATGAGGAATTTTTCGTTCGTTGGCCATGAGCTGATACAGATGCGAACGATGTGGTTGTGTTAGATTTTCTCTGTTTTTGATTCTATACATGATGGTAACACTACTATCGACCGCATAAACCATAACAAAAGCCACATACATAAAATTGCCGGATACAACAACCATTGACACAACAAGAAAACCAATGATAAAGGCCAACGAAACAGACCCGACATCGCCGGCAAAGCAACGTGCCTTAATTCGGAAATTGAAATATGAGAACACTAATATGGCAGTACCCAATAGAATAAGATATGAGGATTGAATAAAAGGGGTAATATAACTATTGACATAGAGAGCCGACAAAAGCACAACCAAACCAAAGATAGCCGTAATGCCATTTATCCCATCCATAAAGTTGGCTGCATTAATAAAAGCAACAACACAAAACGGTATTAACACATACCAATACCACTCCAATTGCAGATTGGCAACCAGCAAAAATGCAGCTATTATATGCACCACTATTCTTGATGAGTATGACAAAGGCGAGATGTCGTCCCAAAAACTCACTACAGATACAGCTACCAAACCTGCCAATACCCATGGATATTCAAATCCATTGATTGCAAAAGCAAAAATCATAGTAAGGGGGAATATAATACCGCCCCCACGAACTGTAGGCCTATAATGCGATGAACGGTGATTGGGTTTATCTACAATTTGAAATTTATCAGCCCAGTAGATATAGGCGTACAATACAGCCAACTGACACAAGGTCACAATCAGATAGAAGAAATGGGAGGTAAACATGATTCGGTATTAAGTTAAACCATACAGTCTCATTGGAGACAACAACAAAATAATTATCGGCTATTTAGTTTTAAAAATCCGCATTTTTATCATCTCGCACAAACCCGAAAAAGAGCCTGCACCATAGGCAAAATGAAGAGTAACAAAACCAGCGGCCGTAAAAAGGGTCTCCTTTCCCAATCCCGACAGCTTAATAGAACGTGCAACAATAATAACCAAGTACAGAAGAAGTAATAAGGCTGCCCACTTACCCAGATGCGGAAACAAAAAGAGCGATAACACAACACACAACAAATACACAAAGAAACCCAACGGGATAAGATGGCGCAAAGATATGGATGACAGCGCATTAGTTAAATAAGCAACCTTAACCACCCATTTCCCTGTCTTAAAATACTTATTAAAAAGTGCCTTAAACGAATCTGCTGCAAAGTATTTTATCCGTGGTTCGGAGATAAGATAAATCTTTCCTCCCAAGCGGGTAATCCGCCGGTTAAGCTCAATATCCTGCCCCCGTGTAAGACGGGTATCGTAATAGCCCACTTCGTTAAAAAGCTGCCTGGGGTAACAACCAAAAGGCACAGTGTCCACTTCAATATATTCGCCCTTTATACCTGTTCGGAAATATGAATTACCAACGCCCAATCTGTCGGACAGCACCTTAACTAACGACA
>JBDHYT010000304.1:0-4134 GCA_039811485.1 Marinilabiliaceae bacterium
GCTCAACGGTAACTGGAAGTTTAACTGGGTAGGAAATCCGGGTGAACGTCCGGTTGATTTTTATAAGCCTGCTTTTGATGTTTCGGGATGGGATGAGATTCCTGTGCCATCGAACTGGAACGTGTATGGAATTCAAAAGGATGGTTCGCTTAAATATGGTGTACCCATTTATGTAAATCAGCCTGTTATATTTATGCACAAAGTGGCTGTTGATGACTGGCGTGGCGGGGTTATGCGCACTCCTCCGTCGCACTGGACTACCTATAACCACCGTAATGAGGTTGGTTCCTACCGCCGTTCGTTTACAGTTCCTCAAAACTGGGATGGCCGTGAGGTGTATATCAGCTTTGATGGTGTAGATTCGTTTTTCTATCTCTGGATAAACGGCAAGTACGTTGGTTTTTCAAAAAACTCGCGTAATGCTGCCACATTTAACATCACACAATACCTTCAAAAAGGCGAGAATATAGTAGCTGCCGAAGTGTACCGCAGCAGCGACGGCTCTTTCCTCGAGGCTCAGGATATGTTCCGTCTGGCTGGTATCTTCCGTACTGTTCAGTTATATTCAACAGCAAAGGTTCAGGTACGCGACTTGGTTGTTAAGCCTGATCTTGATGCAAAATATACCGATGGTGTTCTGAATATTAGTGCCGATATCCTCAGTTTTGAGAAAAAAGCTGCATCAGGATATAAAATCGATTATTCATTGTATGCCAACGAGCTTTACTCCGATAAAAACGAGAAGGTTGCAGGAGTAACTGTGTCTGCATCAGTACCACAGCTTAAAAACGGTGAGAGCACCACTGTTTCTGCTCAGCTTAAAATGGCGAAGCCAAAACTGTGGAGTTCAGAGAGGCCATACCGCTATGTGCTTGTGGGTGAGCTGAAGGATAAAAAAGGTAAAGTTGTTGAGACTTTCTCAACTTATACCGGATTCCGTAAGGTTGAAATTAAAGATACTCCGGCTTCGGAAGATGAGTTCGGACTTGCCGGCCGTTACTATTATATAAATGGTAAGACTGTTAAGTTGAAAGGTGTTAACCGTCATGAGACCAATCCTGAGGTTGGCCACGCTGTTACACGGGAGCAGATGGAAGAAGAGATAAAGATGATGCTTCGCGGTAACATTAACCATGTGCGCAATTCACACTATCCTGATGCTCCTTACTGGTACTATCTGTGCGATAAGTATGGTATCTATCTTGAAGATGAGGCAAATATTGAGAGTCATCAGTACTATTACGGTGATGCTTCGCTTTCGCACCCAAAAGAGTGGGAGAGTGCACACGTTGCCCGTGTGATGGAGATGGCTCACGCTACGGTAAATAGCCCCTCTATTGTTATTTGGTCGCTTGGTAACGAGGCAGGTCCGGGTAAGAACTTTGTTAGTGCCTATAATGCTTTGAAGAAGTTTGATGACACACGACCTGTTCAATATGAGCGCAATAACGATATTGTTGATATGGGTTCGAACCAATACCCGTCTATCGGCTGGATGCGTGGTGCAGTTCAGGGAAAATATAATATCAAGTATCCTTTCCACGTTTCGGAGTATGCTCACTCAATGGGTAACGCCTGCGGTAACCTGGTTGATTACTGGGATGCAATTGAGAGTACCAACTTCTTTATGGGTGGTGCAATCTGGGACTGGATTGATCAGGCTATTTACAACTACGATAAAACTACCGGAACCCGCTATCTTGGTTATGGTGGTGACTTTGGAGATACACCCAACGATGGTCAGTTTGTGATGAACGGAATCATCTTTGCTGATATGCAGCCAAAACCACAATATTTTGAGGTTAAAAAAGTGTATCAGTATGTTGGTGTTAAGGCTGTTGATATAGCTAAGGGCAAGGTTGAGATATTTAACAAGAACTTCTTTACTTCACTTGATGGTTACGATGTGGAGTGGGCTCTTTATGAAAATGGAAAAGAGGTTAAGCGAGGTTCTGTAGCCTCATTAAGTGCGGCTCCGCGAGAGCGTGTGGTTGTTACTTTGCCTATTGCCGAGCTTTCATTGAAAGCTGAAGCCGAGTATTTTGTTAAGGTTCAGTTCCTTCTTAATGAGGATAAGCCATGGGCAAAAAAAGGTTATGTTCAGGCTGAAGAGCAGTTGTTGCTGAAAGCAGCAGGTGAGCGTCCTGCAGTTGCTTCAATTGCAGGTGTTAATAAAAATATGAAGTGGAAGCAGGCAGGAAACACTCTTTTGGTTGACGGTGCCGGCTTTACCCTTGATTTTGATATGACAACCGGTGCCATAAGTAAACTGGTTTATGGTAACAAGGCAGTTATCGACAATGGTAACGGTCCTAAGCTTGGTGCTTTCCGTGCATTTGTAAACAACGACAACTGGGCATACCGTGCATGGTTTGAAAATGGTTTGCACAACCTGAAACACACTGTTCAGAGCCATACAATAACCAAACGTGCCGATGGAGCATTGGTGGCTTCGTTTGTAGTTAAGTCGCAGGCTCCTTATGCATCAAAACTTGACGGAAATACCAGTTCAGGTCGCTTTACTCTTGTGGATGTTACCGATCGTCCGTTTGGAGAGGCTGATTTCCACTTTATCACCAATCAGATTTATACAGTGTATGCTGATGGTTCGGTAGAGGTGCAGGCAGGTATTTCATCATCAAATCCTGGACTTGATATTGCACGTCTTGGTTATACAATGCAGATTGATGAGTCGTTTGATAATCTTACCTACTATGGCCGCGGACCTATAGATAACTATGCCGACCGCAAGACCGGTCAGTTTATTGAGCAATATTCAGGTAAGGTTAAGGATCAGTTTGAACCATTCCCCAAACCACAGGATTGTGGTAACCACGAGGAGGTTCGCTGGGCTGCTCTTACCGATGGCAGTGGCGATGGTGCAGTAATTGTTTCGGGCAGCAGCATGACAATGCAGGCACTTCCTTTCTCGGCTCTTGATATCACTATGGCTCCGCATCCATATAAGCTGAAAGGTAATGGAAACAACTACATGTTTGTAGGTGTAGCATCAACAGGTCTTGGTGGTAACAGCTGCGGGCAGGGACCACCGCTCGATTTCGACCGTGTGAAGGCAGCTCCTCATACAATGGGCTTTGTAATCCGTCCTGTAGGTAAGTCGCTGGAACAGAGTGTTAATGTGTCGCTATCGGGAGAAACTCCAATTGTTATTACCCGCAGTCGTGCAGGTGAGGTATCAATTGAATCGGCACGAAAGGATGCAAAAATTATGTGTCAGATAGGTAAAGGTAAAGCACAACCATACAGCAGTGCAATCCAATTGCGCAATGGTGGTGATGTAACAGCCTGGTATGCCGATAACAAGGCAATCAAGAGCACAGTTAGCTTTGCAAAGTTAGACAGAATACCTACCGAAGTTATATTTGCCAGCAGTGAAGAGAGTGGTGACGGTAGTGCCAAACATCTGACTGATGGTAATACAAACTCGATATGGCACACAATGTACTCTGTAACAGTAGCAAAGCATCCTCACTGGGTGGATTTTGATGCCGGAGAGGTGAAAACACTTACTGGAGTAGCCTACTTGCCACGTCAGGAAGGTGGAAACGGCGATGTGAAGGACTACACAATATATGTGAGCATGGATGGCAAGGAGTGGGGTGAACCTGTTCTGAAAGGCACATTCCCACGGAGCAAACATGAGCAGAAGGTAATGTTCGACAAGCCTGTGAAAGGACGTTATGTGCGCTTCACAGCCCTTAGCGAACAGTACGGCTCTGATTTTGCTTCTGGTGCAGAGTTCTCGATACTTGCTGAGGAGTAATGTAAAAATAAAACGATAAAAAACGAGGCTGTAACATTAGTGTTGCAGCCTCGTTTTGCTTTAGTTTTGTATGTCCTGTTACATTGCTGAAAAGTATTTTATTCATCAATTGCACGGATTCTCACAAATTATTTTTCATTATAAATAAATCGTTTGCAATTTATTTGCGTTAAATTGTTAGTGTTAATTCGTGTGATTAGTTGACTTTTGATGTTTTTTTTGATGAAGATATTGTTTTGAATTTAAGTGTGTTGTGATGGTTTTGAAGAATTAACAGATGGTTGTGTCAGGCTGTTTTATTAAGCATGCTCTTGTATTATTCAATAGTTTTACATATATTTGCATTGTAA
>JBDHYT010000305.1:0-4105 GCA_039811485.1 Marinilabiliaceae bacterium
TGATGATATTGCTGCCGGCCTTAATCCGTTTATGGTGGTTGGAACTGCCGGAACTACCGATACAGGTGCCGTAGATCCTCTGGATGAGATTGCAGATATTGCCAAGGATACAGGAATGTGGTATCATGTTGATGCTGCTTATGGCGGATTCTTTATCCTTTCGTCTAAAAAGGAAATTTTTAAGGGATTGGAAAAAGCTGATTCACTGGTTGTTGATCCGCATAAAGGATTGTCGGTTCCTTTTGGGCTTGGTGCTGTGCTGGTGCGCGATAAGTCGGCTGTGCTTCATTCCAACCATTATGTGGCCAATTATATGCAGGATGCGGTGATTGATGAGCTGGTGCAGAGTCCTTCAAACGTTTCACCTGAACTTACCCGTCATTTCAGGGCACTCAGATTGTGGCTCCCGTTGCAGTTGCATGGTATTGAGCCTTTTATTGCATCGCTTGAGGAGAAATTGCTGTTGATGAAGTATTTCCGTAACTCATTGGTCGAGCGTGGCTTTGAAGTAGGACCGGAGCCCGATCTCTCGGTGAGTTATTTTTGGTATCCGTTTAAGAGCGATGCCGATATTAAAAATAAAAAGCTGATGGATCTGATTCATGAAGATGGTGATGTGTTTCTCAGTTCATCGGTTATCGGAGGACGGTTTGTAATCAGAATTGCACTATTGTCGTTCCGTACCAAAAAAGATACTGTTGACCGTGCACTGGCTATGATTGACAGATGTATTGACCGGATATAGAGATAAAAAGAAAAAGGGTTGTAAGCCGTTGCCTATAACCCTTTTCTTAACCTAACCCAAATCTATGAAAAAATCTATTAAATGAATAGCAATTACTGTGCCAAAGAATAAATTTTGGTGATTTGGGATGAAGTATTTTAATTTTTATCTTTCAGTAATATGTTCATAATTGCTGAAGCCACTGCTGCAATAATAATTAGATAGAGTCCTGCACCAATAGAAACCTGACTACTTACTACTTTTGCGATTCCGTTTTGGGCAAAGGTGCCTGTTAAATCCATTATTTTCCAAAAACCATATATGCCTGCTACAATTGAGGCTATAAGCGAAATCTGACTCTGACTTTTTGATAATGATTTTGTGCGGTCACCAAGGATTGCTGAAATAACCACAACAAAAAACAGTGTCATAGTTACCCAACCTCCTAAGTCAGTGCCTCTTGTGTTTCCAATGAGCGGTATTTTAGCCCATGGCTTGAAGGTGCTTACAACTCCAAGTAAACCTGTAATTAATAGTGCGATTCTCTGTCTGTTCATTTTGTTAAGTTAGATTATTGTTTTTACTTCTGTTGATTGTGCTAAGATATAAAAAATTAAGATAACCACCCATGCTGGTTACAGAATAGTTGTTGTACCTTTTAGTGTTAATTCGCGATAATTAAGGGAGTAATATCTTGATTAGCTGGATGTAGGCTGATTGCTAATGGCTATAAGCTAATGGCTATAAGCTAAAGGCTAAAGGCTAAAGGCTGATGGATAGAGGCTATCAGCTATGGGCTAATGGCTATTGGCTGTTAGCTACTGGCTTTTAGCTACTGGCTTTTAGCTGCTGGCTATTGGCTACTGGCTGTTAGCTACTGGCTATTGGCTACTGGCTGTTAGATGCTGGCTGTTAGCTATGGGCTACTGGCTATGGGCTACTGGCTATCAGCTAAAGGCTATCAGCTAATGGCTATAAGCTCTTGACCCTTTTCTCTCCAAAATTGCTTCATTACCTGTTGTATTCCACCTTTTATTAATCTATATTTGCAAAGTGTGTGCGCACACACCATTGAGATTACTGAGTTATTTAATCGGATGAGTGATAAACAGAATATACGGATTGTTGATATCGCACGCTTGGCAGGTGTGTCTGCCGGAACGGTCGATCGGGTAATCCATAATCGTGGTAAGGTGTCGGCTCAAAAGCGTGCTCTGGTTGAAAAGGTGCTTCAGGAGATGAACTATGAGCCTAATATGGCTGCACGGCTTCTGGCATCTGGGAAACTCTATTCAATAGCTGTTATTATTCCTCAGTTTAAACCCGGAAGTTACTGGGAACTGGTTCATCGTGGTATGCAGCAGGCAGGTGACGAGCTTCGTAAGTTTAATGTCAATCTCTCTTTTTTCTTTTTCAATCAGTATAGTAATAGCTCATTCCGGCGTGTGGCAGGTGAGCTTTGCCGAAGCCTGTTCGATGGTGTTGTCATTGCTTCACTGCTTTCGGCAGGTACCGTAGAACTTTCGCAATCGCTTGATGAGATGGCGGTTCCCTATGTGTATATCGATTCGCTTGTTGAGAATCAGAATAATATTTCATTTTTTGGAAGTGATGGTTTCTCCGGTGGAGTGATGGCCGCAAAGCTGTTGTGTAAGGAGGTTGACAAAAACGGAGATCTGTTTTTTGCACATATTCATCAGAGTCATCTTTCAGAATCGGTGCAGGTTAATGCCCGCCAGCGTGGCTTTAATCACTACCTGCGAAGTGTGAATTTCAAAGGAAGGCTGCACAGGCTTGATGTTATACCCGGTGACAGATATGGTAACCTGTTCCGGTTGAAGCAACTGATTTCGCATTGTGAAGGCAGGGCAGGAGGGGTGATTTTTAATTCGCGGATAAACGAACTGGTACAGATAGTGACATCCCTTGATGAAAAGACACAGTCACGGATTTCGCTTGCAGGGTATGATGCTGTTCCTGAGAATGTTGAATATCTTAATTCTGGCAAAGTGTCATACCTGTTGTCGCAACGACCCGAAAAGCAGGGATTTGAGGCTGTTAGCGGTTTGGCAGGTTATCTGTTGTTTGGTAATCAGCCTGAAGCAATAAACTATTTGCCAATCGACATTCTTATAAAGGAAAATGTGGAGTTCTACACCAACTTTAAATTGTAATATTTGTTTTTAAATAGAGGCTATGGGAAGAAATTTGTTTGATATTAAAGGTAAGGTTGTTGCCATCACCGGCGGATATGGAGTACTTGGCTGTGAGATGGCCCGGTATCTGGCAGGTGAGGGTGCAAAAGTCGTGATTCTTGCACGTAATGCAGCAAAAGGTCAGGCACTTGCCGGCTCAATTGTTGCTGATGGAGGTGATGCGCTGTTTTTAGTGTCGGATGTGAATGATAAAGAGCTGCTTGAGAATAACCTTGATGATATTTTAAAGAGATATGGCAAACTGGATGTTCTTGTAAACGGAGCCGGCGGTAATATGGCAGGGGCAACCATAGCTCCTGATAAAACCATTTTTGATCTTGATATTGATGCATTTAAGAAGGTGGTTGATCTTAATCTCTTTGGAACTGTGCTCCCTACAATGGTTTTTGCCAAAGCAATGGTTGATAAGGGAGCCGGAAATATTATAAATATAGCATCCGAGTCGGCTTTACGGCCTCTTTCGCGCGTTGCAGGATATGGTGCAGCAAAAGCAGCTGTAGCCAATTTTACAAAATATATGGCCGGCGAACTGGCTCTTAAATTTGGTGAGAATTTCAGGGTAAATGCGCTTGCTCCAGGCTTCTTTATTACCGAACAAAACCGCACTCTGCTTACCAATCCAGATGGTTCGTTTACCGACAGGGCAAAAACCATTCTCGGGCATACTCCGTTCGGGCGGTTTGGAAACGCCGATGAGCTTCTTGGCTCGCTTCACTATCTTGTTAGTGATGCTTCAAAGTTTGTTACAGGAACAATTCTTGTAGTAGATGGTGGGTTTGATGCTTTTTCAATCTGATGATTATAAAATATTGAAATTATGATACTTGCAGAACAGACATGGCGCTGGTACGGTCCTGCCGATCCGGTTTCCCTTTCCGATATCCGTCAGGCCGGAGCCACAGGAATTGTTACGGCTCTTCATCACATCAAAAATGGTGAAGTGTGGAGTGAGGAAGAGATTCTGAAAAGAAAAAAAATTATTGAAGATGCCGGTTTGAGATGGTCGATGGTTGAGAGTATTCCGGTGCATGAACATATCAAGACCCGTGAAGGTAACTTCAGACTATATATCGAAAATTACAAACAGAGTATTCGCAATCTGGCAAAGTGTGGAATTACAAATATTACCTATAATTTCATGCCGGTTCTCGACTGGACCCGCACC
>JBDHYT010000306.1:0-4090 GCA_039811485.1 Marinilabiliaceae bacterium
CTACTATTTTGATTTTTCTATTCATGGGTGGTGATTCTTGAAGTATTCACGAGTCATTACTTTTTTCAGTTCCCTATGTATTATCAGTGTAGTGATAATTTCGGGCTGGGTGTTTCCCCGCATCTCCGTGCGATAGAGTTCCACATCCTTGTTGCTTATATCGATGCGGTAAAGCATTGTCAGGAACTTATTGTAGTCATTGTTAAGCATCGACTCAACTTCGCGGTGCATCTGAACAAACAGCTCGTCGTAAAAGTTTTCGGTGCTGCCCGAGAAGGTTATCTCAAGTCCAAATTCAGCAAAATCTTTTATTATCTGCTGTGCTGTCTTGAGTATAAGCTCCTCTTTTTTAGTTGCCTCCGATAGTGAGTGTGGCGTGAATTGTGGCAGCATCATCTCTCTTTTAGTTCTGTAAAAACTTCACTGTATATTCAATAGCCTCAAGCTGGCGAATCATATTACGTTTTTCGGGTTTGTCGGGGAAATAGACATATCCGTCGGTCACCACCACATTACCGGTAGCCTTGTTATGATAAGCCCTAAGGATAAATGGTCCGCCCATTGCGTAACCTTCTGTTTTCCAGAGCCCTCTTATTTCGGCAATCTCGGTTCCGTTCTGCTCTTCGGCTTTGTAAATAAGGTCGGCATTCAGCTCGGTCCTCATAAACGAGCCCGGCACAGGTCCTTCGATATTATAGCGGAGTAGTGAATCGCGTTTGTTGAGCAGAAACTCCTTTGAGAATGTTCCCTCGCCCACATGCTTGAAACCATAAATCATCAGTCCCTGGCTTGTGGTGGGTGTCTCCTGCGATATCCAGGTGAAATTGTTGCTGCTCTTATTCTTGCTGTAGCCCGTGGGTATCACAAGCGATATTCCCCACTGATTTTTTATCTCGTCAACCATTGTTGAATAGTTCACGCTTTTGTTGAAAGCTATGATTCTGTTGCGCTCAGCTTTATTGAAGAAACTGATTATCCTGATCTCATTTCGTTGAGCAATCTCCTGCAGGGTTTTGGCATCCTTTGCTGTTATCCTGACCATCGCCTGTTCGCGTGCCCACTGCGATTCGTAAAAATATATGGTGTCGTGTTCGGCAGCAGGGTCGGTTTCGGCAATAATTATGTTTCTGAAATAGCGCATCTGACGGTCGAAGTATTGTGGAGGTGTGGTTAAGAAATTGAATACAGGCTCCTCCTGTGGCAATCCCAGATATGGCTGGTTAAGCATGTGCAGAATGGTGCGTCCCGCAGTGTCGTTCTTTAGCGACTCTTCCATCACAACTAATACTTCGCCGGCACGCCCGTTGATGTTGGGTTTTAGCGACTTGCTGTTCTTGCTGCACGAAAATGCCAATATGGCAAAAAGAATTGTAATTGAGTAGTTTTTCATATTGATGTATTTAGTATATGCAAAGTTAATGTTATGATCTTAATTTATTGACTATTATTAAGTCTTTTCCTCTCTGATAAAAAAGAAAGGTTCGGGCTTTGGATATTGGTATATTATCAGACTCTGACCGGCTCTCAAATCTTTGCTTTTGAGGTTGTTCCATTTCATTATCTGATCTACTGTTGTCTGATATTTCATTGCAATGGTGTGGAAAAATTCGCCACGAACCACTGTGTGTCTTATTGTTACGGGTGTCCGCAGTCTCCAGACGTCTGTCTGCCCGGTGGGCTTGGCTGTGGTGGCCAAGTTTTTTTCCTCTCTTACAAACTGCATGATGTTGTTGCCGGGAAGCCTTACCGGTACCGGAGTACCGTAGGCAGGTATCATCTCTTTGGTGTACGACGGGTTGAGCAACGAAACAATTTCGATGGTTGTGCCTGCTGCTTTTGCAATCTGCTCGAAGGTCAGACTGCGGTATATCATCACCGTGTCGGTTTCGGCATACATTACCTGTTGGGTGGCTGGTTTGATATTGTGACTCTTGTAGTGGTTCATCACATAATTGACAGCAATAAATGCAGGCACATAGCCTCTAACCTGTTCCGAGAGATAGGGGCGTAACTCCCAATAGTTTTTTTTGCCTCCCGAGCGTTCTATTGCCTTCTGCACTTCACCAATACCTCCGTTATACGCTGCCAGAGCCAGTTGCCAGTCGTTAAGGTTTTGGTAAAGATATGCCAGGTAGCGGCAGGCTGCGTCGGTACTCTTCACCGGGTCGCACCGCTCATCTTCGTAGCTGGTTACGTTAAGGCCAAACATCCGGCCGGCATTGTATAGAAACTGCCATAGCCCCATGGCTCCCGACGATGATTTGGCCCGAGGATCGAGTGCCGACTCCACTATGGCCAGATATTTAAGTTCCAATGGAAGATTGTATTTTGCCAAATACTCCTCAAACAGTGGGAAATAAAGCTCCGAACGTGCTATTATCGTCGAAAGATGCTCCCTTCTTCGCTCGGTATATACATTGATATAGGCTCTTACGTAACTGTTGTATTCTAGTTTTATTGGAGAGGCCTGGTCGAGCTTCTCTATTCTTTTGATATATAGATACTCCGGTTGTTGCGGGTTGTCTATGCTCTGCCCACTCACCGCCGATGCCCAGTAACTAATTATGATAATGAAGTGTAATAGTTTCCTCACCATTGATATAATTCTTAAAAGGCCGGATTTTGTCCGGCCTTAGTTATTCAATTCCGACTCTTTTATTTCTTCTCTTCGGATTTGTTTTCTTTCTTGGTGCTGGTGTCATCACCCTCACGGGCTTTTTTGAATTCATTCATTCCCTGACCCAGTCCCCTCATCAGCTCGGGGATTTTTTTTCCACCAAAAAGCAATACTACCACAAGGATTATAAGAACCCACTCTAAACCGCCGGGCGACTGTAAAAGAAATATATTCGCACTCATTGTTGTTTGTGTTTGTTTAATTATCAAAGGTAGTTAAAAATTATTTAAATATCGCTTTGAAGATGTCATTTCCATTGGCATAAATCAGCAGCGTGAAAAGTATTATCATTCCCACTATCTGGGCATTTTCCATAAACTTGTCGCTTGGCTTCCGTCCCGATACTATTTCGTAAAGTAGAAATATCACATGTCCGCCGTCTAATGCAGGGATTGGCAGAATATTCATAAAGGCCAGCATCAGCGAAAGGAATGCGGTGTTGTACCAGAATATGGTCCAGTCCCAAGCCTTTGGAAACAGGTTGCCGATGGCTCCAAAGCCTCCCAACTGCTTGACACCCTCTTTTGAAAATACTAATTTGAACTGTTTTATGTAATTGGATAACAGTTCGATACCCATCTTAACGCCGGCAGGAAATGCAGCAAACAGCGAATATTGCTTGGTGCTAACTTTCAGATATTTATCCAGAGTCTTTGGTCCAAAGCCCAATGTCCCGGCTTCCGATACCATCACATCAAGAGTGTCGTGAGAGCCGTTGCGCACTATGCCCAATCTGATTGAGGAGCCGGCATTTTTCTTTGCCTCCTGGGTGAACTCGGTGAAGAATGGTGTGCTTACATCATTAACGCTTATAATGCTGTCGCCTTTAATAAGGCCTGCATTGGCAGCATTGCTGCCTGCCAGTATGGTGTCGGCCACCACCGGCATCCGGTAGGAGGTGAGCATCTTCACTTCGCGTGTCAGTAATGTCTTTGCAAAATCCTGTGGTATTGCGATGTCGATGGTTGAGTCGCCACGCTGCACTTCCATGTTTTTGGGTGCCTCCAGAAAAATTGATTGTGCAATCTCCGATATGTTGTCAATCTTTTTTCCATCAATCGAAATCACTTTGTCGCCATTCACCAATCCTATTTCATGCATCACCGGGTGGAAATCCAGACCGTATTTTGCCTCACTGGCCGGTATGTAGGTCTCGCCCCAGGTGAATAGAATCATCCAGAATATTACCACCGCACCAATGAGATTCACCAGTACGCCACCAACCATTATCAGAAGCCTCTGCCATGCCGGTTTTGACCTGAACTCCCATGGCTGTGGGGGTTGTGACATCTGCTCTTTATCCATCGATTCGTCTATCATGCCCGATATCTTTACGTAGCCGCCAAGTGGCAACCAGCCTATGCCGTATTCGGTCTCACCTTTTTTATATTTGAACAACGAAAACCAAGGGTT
>JBDHYT010000307.1:0-4088 GCA_039811485.1 Marinilabiliaceae bacterium
ATTTAGCATGGCACATCAGAACCGTGCTAAAAGCTTTTAAAGAAAACCGTTTTTTTTCAATTTTATTGTGTTTTTTCAATAAAAGGCAGCTTTCCGGTGGTTATTGGCATAAATAAGTCAACCACCGAAATTATTGTTGGTGCATTTCCAACCGATTAATTGCGCCGGTCGGCACCCCACATCAGCTTGTTGCGCAGGGTAGTATAGAATGAGCTGCCCGGAAACCGGATTACCCGTACCTGAAAATCGGCTTTGCGTATTCTCATGCGGCAGTTTTTGTCGAACACAAAGTTGCGGCTGTCGAGTGAGGCAAGCACATTTTCGCCACGTCCTTCGATATGCAAATCGATGACCACATTATTGGGAACCACCAGAGGACGAACGTTGAGATTGTGGGGCGCAATGGGTGTAATAATGAAGTTGGGCGATTCGGGATGCATCAGCGGCCCGCCAACACTAAGCGAATAGGCTGTTGAGCCGGTGGGTGTTGAGATTATCAGTCCATCGGCCCAGTATGAATTAAGAAACTCATTGTTGAGATAGGTATGGATGGTTATCATCGACGATGAGTCGCGCTTGGTTATTGCCACCTCGTTGAGGGCAAAGTTAACCTCATGGTTTCTGATGCAGCTCTCCATGCATAGGAGGTCGAGTTTTTCTATTCTGAACTCGCCTTTCATAAGCATTTGCAACGATTTTTGAATCTCCTCCTGAGCCGTATCGGCCAAAAAGCCCAGCCGTCCGCTATTGATTCCAAGGATGGGTATTTCGGAGTTGCGCACGTAAGTTATTGTCTCCAGGAAAGTTCCATCGCCACCAATACTGATTACACAATCCACGTCGCCACTTTTGAGCGGTGCGTCAAATGTCGTAAAACCGGAAGTATCGAGATGGCACGACTGTTTTAGAAATTCGACAAACGGGGCATAAAAAATCATCTCCACCTCATTCTTCTCCAACAGATTGAGCATCATTATCATAGAGCCAAAAAACTTATCATCGAAGCGTTTGCCGAAAAGTGCTATTTTCATTTAATCATTAATTTTGAAAGGGTAAAACAATCCTTTATTACCACAAGCTACATATCGAGATACTTCATCAGCGAATTATAATTATCCCTTATTCGCTGACTGACGGTTTCGTTATTGGACGACACCACCCTGATGGTATGTCCAAAACGCTCGAACGACCTCATTATCTTTTCGGTATCTACCTTATTGACCTTTATGATGATACGGTAATTCTGATCCTGCTCCTCCTGCGACACATAAAGACTAAGCACCTTAGCGTCGGCATCTTCGATTATACGGCTTAACGACACCAGTGAGTAGTCGCGGGGCTTAACCTCCAGTTCAATCACCGAGCCCGGTGTTGACGATGCTATTATACGGCTAAAATGCCATGTCAGATTGGACAATGTGATGAGTCCCAGGTATCTTTTATCGGCATCAACCACCGGGATAGCCGACAGCCGTTGACGGGCAGCCACATCTATTACATCATAAATATGCTGATATTCATCCACATAAGGCACAACCATCGAAAGCGAATGCTCGCCAATGGGCATATCAATCCTGTTCTGGTCGTAGATATCAGTGTCGGAAATAAGTCCCAGCAACTGCTCATTATTGACAATTGGCAGGTGCGAGAGCCTGAAAATCTCCATCCAGTTGAGTGCGTCCAGCCCTGTGTCTGAGGTCTTAAGAGCCGGAACCACCTCCGATATTAAATCTTTAGCAAGCATAGAATGAAAAAACCAAAAATACTTGTTAGTTTTGCAATTAGCGTTCGATACTAAACAGTGAACAAGATATAAAAAAGTTTACTTCTAAAACGTTTTATTTACAATATTGTTATTCAATAAACATACTATCCACAAATCGAGATGACAAAACTAAGCGTTAACATAAACAAGATAGCCACACTGCGCAACGCCCGCGGTGGCAACATACCCGATGTTACAAAGGCCGCCATTGATGTACAACAGTTTGGTGCCGATGGCGTTACGGTGCATCCACGTCCCGATGGCCGTCATATCCGCTATCAGGATGTATATAATATCCGCCCTATAATTAAGACGGAGTTCAACATTGAAGGATATCCGTCGGATAGTTTCATCGACCTGGTGCTAAAGGTTCATCCCCACCAGGTTACACTTGTTCCCGATCCGCCGGAGGCCATCACCTCTAATGCAGGATGGGACACCAATGCCAATCTTGATTTTCTTCAGGAGGTGATTGGACGGTTTAAGGAGGCCGGCATCCGCACATCAATATTTGTCGATACTGAGGCCAAAAACATCGAAGGAGCGGTAAAAACCGGCACCGACAGGATTGAGCTTTACACCGAGCCCTACGCAGCCATGTACTCCAAGAACCGCGACAAAGCTGTTGCACCCTTTGTTGAAGCTGCCAACCTGGCCAACAGGCTTGGATTAATGGTTAATGCAGGTCACGACCTCAGCCTCGAAAACCTTGCATTCTTCTCGTCGTCGATACCGTTTCTGAAGGAAGTGTCGATAGGTCATGCACTTATAGCCGATGCACTATATCTGGGACTTGAAAAAACAATACAGCTCTACAAAGCTCAAATTCAACACAATGGAGGGCGTTGAACTATTCTATCGCGAATTTGGGAATGCCGGCAACGACAATAAATTAGTGATTCTGCACGGGCTTTACGGCTCGTCGGATAACTGGGTGTCGATTGCACGACAGCTCGAAAAGGAGTTTCACATATTTGTGCCCGACCAGCGCAATCACGGCCGGTCGCCACACACACCTACCCACACCTACGAGGGGATGGTGGCCGACCTGCTACAATTTGTAACCACACACCGGCTTAAGAACATCAATCTGCTGGGGCATTCAATGGGAGGAAAAACGGCGATGCTTTTTGCACTAAACCATCCCGGGACAATAAAAAAGCTGATAGTGGCCGATATCAGTCCGCGCTCCTACTCTGAACAGACCAACTACGGCGAAATAACCAATAACCACCGGCACATAATAGAGTCGCTGAAAGGCTTGACACCTCACACGGCACAATCGAGGCAGGAGCTTGACGCCCAACTGTCGGCCACAATTCCTTCACCGGCATTGAGACAGTTTCTGCTTAAAAATATCGACCGCAACGAAGCCGGGAAGTTCGAATGGCGGCTCAACCTTCCGGTTGTTGCCGAAAGCCTTTCGGAAGTGATGGATGGATTCTCAGATATATCCGAAACACTATCGGCAAATATCAGTACCGTATTCATCAAAGGCGAACTCTCACCCTATATCCAGGAGGCTGATTTGCTTAATATCAGAAAACGATTCAAGCAAGCGCAGGTTGTATCGATTCCGGGTGCCGGCCACTGGCTTCATGCCGAGCAACCCGAACTTTTTTTCAAGACACTTTGCTATTTCCTCGAAGAGTAAACTGCATCAGCGCGGCGAGTGCTCCACCAGCGATTCGTCGATGAGAGGCTCGCCTTTAAGTTTAAGAAAGAGCTGTGCAGTGGCAAGCACATCCTTCTCGCAATAGATAGCAATACGCTCAAGATTATTATCACGATAATAAACACCGGCCACTTCGCTTCCGTCGATATCGTCTTTGGGCGATGGTATGCCGAAAATGGTGGCAAGCAGATTAAGCGAAGTATAGTGTTTGTAATCGCCAAATTTCCATAGCTCAAGAGTATCGATAAACTTGACCTCCCAGGGTTTTTTACCGGCTATATCCAGTATTGCCGGCAATTTAATTCCGTTTACAAGCATCCGCCTGGCAATATAGGGAATATCGAACTCCTTGATGTTGTGTCCGCACACATTCCGGCCAGCATCCGAAGCAAAAGCCGAAAGCATAGAACCAAAGCCCATCAGCAGTTCCTTTTCGCTGTCGGAGGCAAACGATTTTATCCTGAAGCAGCGCTTTCCGTTGCGCACAAAGGCCATCCCTACCGATATGCACACCACACGGCCAAACTCGGCATAAATACCAGCACGGTCGAATACATCAGCCGCACTCTCTTCCGGCTTCCTGAAATAGGCCGATTTCTTGTCCCACAACTGCTGCATCGCCGGATCCAGAACCTCGAACGAAGAGAC
>JBDHYT010000308.1:0-4047 GCA_039811485.1 Marinilabiliaceae bacterium
GAGAAACACCATTGGGCAATCTTACTGGTGAAGAGTGCTTTTAATAGGTTGTATTTTTTGTCGTAATCTCCAAGTCCGTCCCCATGATGCAGAAAGAATCTTTTGTTGTTGATGCTGATAATCAGTGGTTGGGTGTGCACTATTACTCCGCACTCCTTTGGCAGGTAGTCGAATACCCACACATCATGGTTGCCTGTGAAGAAGTGAACTGGAATTCCGCTGTCGGTTATTTCTGATAGTTTGCCAAGGAAGCGGGTAAAACCCTTTGGTACCACTGAACGATACTCGAACCAGAAGTCGAATATGTCGCCCATCAGATATATTGCGGCGGCATCGTGCCTGACAGAGTCGAGCCACGACACAAATCTCTGTTCGTGAGTGCGATGGTCATGAATTGTTGGCGCACCAAGATGAACATCTGATGCGAAGTATATTTTCTTCCCCTTTTCCAATTATCTTCCTAGTTTATAATGGTTCTAAGAATGGTGGCAAATATATAAAGTTTTTTGATTGTCAGGCAGAAGTGTTATAATATTGTCGAATAAATCTACTCATCGTCGCCAATCACCTCTGCCGGAAACATCGTTATAAGCATTTTGTATGAGCTGAATGGCAGAGCCTCACCATCTACAATCATGTGGGCACGGCGGTAAAATGGCTCCCGCTCCTTCAGTTTGTTATTGATAAATAGGAGTAGTTCATCATCCTTTTTTCCTGATACCAATGGTCTTACGTCGCGAGCCTTGCTCAGTCGTTGCCGAAGTATTTCAGGTTCCACCTGAATGTAAATAACTAGGCCGGTGGAGCGCATCACATCCATATTATCCGACGAACATGGCACCCCTCCTCCGGTTGAGATTATAACATTGTCAAGTTTTGAAAGCGATATTAATAGGTTTGTCTCTTCTTTTCTAAACTCCTCCTCTCCTTTGGTTGCAAAAAAATGCGATATTGAGCAGTTATGGAGTGTTTCGAATTCATGATCCATATCTATAAGTCTCCATCCCATATCGGATGCGATATATTTCCCTATGGTGGTTTTTCCACTTCCCATAAAACCAATGAGATAGACTCTGTTTATCATGTTGGAGATATTAATATGACGGTGCAAATTTAGAATCATTTGCCCAATTATGCTATTTTTATGCTTTGGGTAATTTTTGTTTTGTTATTATGGTTTTTGTTTTTTTAATGATTAAATCATAATATTTGCACCTTATTTGCGCAACTTATTTCCGAAAGGTTCATCTATTAGTGTTTGAAATCAATTAGTTTATTATTTTATAATAGTTTAGAGATGAGTATTAAAAATTTTTTTATTGCCGGTGCTGTCTTAGTGCTGGGTCTTGCAAGTTGCTGTGCTCCGCAGGCAAAAACTTCTGACAATAGCCAAAACTCACTTGATTGGAGTGGGGTTTACGCAGGTGTTCTTCCATGTGCCAGCTGTCCTGGTATCCAGACAGTTATTACCCTTAACAGCGACTCTACCTACAAAATGGAAACTGTTTATATGGAGTCGGAAGGTGAGGCTGAAATTAAAGAGGGTACTTTTTCCTGGAGCAACGATGGTAGCTCTATTGCTCTTTCGGGTTTTGCCGAGGGTGAAGGCTCTAACCAGTTTCTTGTTGGCGAAAATCAACTTATCCAACTTACCATGGAAGGAACAAAAGTTGAAGGTGAGCTTGCCGATAAATATGTGCTTGCTAAAGCCTCAAATCTTGTTGAGCAGTACTGGAAACTAACAGAAGTTGCAGGTATTGAGGTAAAAGCAGGCGAAGAGGGTAATGAAGCACATATCGTGTTCAAAGCCTTTGGCGACCGCTTCTTTGGTTCTACCGGCTGTAACCGTTTCTTTGGTGGCTATGTTGTTAATGGTCAGGGACAAATAGTATTTTCTGGTGCCGGTTCTACCCGCATGATGTGTGCCGATATGACTGTTGAAGATAACTTCCTAAAACTTCTTGATGGTGTTGTCAATTATGAGGTTAGCGAGGATGGACTTATTTTGAAAGATGGCGAAGGTAACGTTGTTGCCCGTTTTGTAGCAGTGTCAAAATAATTCTGCCTAAAATATTATTTAAAGAGGGCGTCGCAGTAAAATGGTGATACCCTCTTTTTTTATCTATCTATTTTATAAAGAGTATCTTACCTGCAATAGTGTTGTTTCCTTCACTATCTGCTGCCAGTATCAGATATACTCCGGTCGATACCTTGTTTCCGTTAAGGTTTAGGCCGTTCCAGGTTACCCGCCCGCCTCTCGAAATTGCCTTGTGTACCATATTGCCCGCAATATCGGTTATAACCACCTCCGAATCAAATGAAAACCCATCTATGGTAATATTACCGGTAAAATTTGGCTTTACAGGGTTCGGGAATATCTTTAGCTGACTTGCCTTTTCAGCAGGTTCTGTTGCATCACCCTTAAAAGATACAACTCCCTTGTCGGTAGCTATAAATACTTCGCCTCCTTTGGGAGCAATTGTTATGCTTGTGATTTTATTTGATAGCAAAGGGCTGTTATCGGTGTTGAACGAATGGATAGTTTCCATGCCATCCGGTGATACCAGAAAGAGACCCGCATTAGCCGTACCTATCCATTTTCTGTTGGCTCCATCAACGCATATTGTGGTAACTGTCTCGTTTCCCAGTAGATAGTCTGCTGCGTTAGTACCGTCGTTTCGAGGTACTTTAATTCGTGCTGCCACCGGAAATTCTGTTGTAAATATTGCTGATGGTCGGTAATAGACCAAAACCCCTTTTTCTGTTCCAAGCCATATCTGGCCGTTTTTATCTTCGCATATTGCCGATATTTTATTGGTTATCACCTCCCGGTTTTCGTCCCACAGTAGTAGCTGTCCCTTGTTTCTTGGGTCGCTGTCTTCATATCGGGTCAGTGTGCTCCGGTATTGGTCGTCGGCAGGGTTGTCTATTGACTTATTGGTAGAGAATACGAATAATCCCGGTTTTAAAACCGGCAATACCGCCCATACAATATTATCTCTGGTCGTTATCAGATGGCTAACCGAATGAATCTGGTTAATAGGAGGATACGACAATGGATACCATTTGTTTTGTGGAGTTTTGGCCCACAGTCCTATGCTTACCTCTGCATTCGTCATAATCAGATTCGACTCCTTATCGTAACATATTGCGCCTACCCTCACATATTCAGGAGGTAAAGAGGCTATGTTTTGAAGCGGACTATTGAATTGGGTGTAGTGCTGCACTACCTTGGTGTCTTCAATTTTTAATACTCCCGTACCCCACGAACATACATATATTGAATCGGTCGCTGTAGGGTTGATAGCTATATTTACCAAATCCTTTTCCTGTGGGAATTTGGTGCTTATATACGAACTCCACTGGCCATCAGTAAATAAGCTAAATTCGCCCCGGTTATTGATGTTGTTCCACTGTTGCGTACGGCCTCCTCCCAATGAGTAAATTCCCTTAGGTGTTGAGGCTAACACTATTGAGTTGTTTGACGCAGGTGCATTGGGCGTAAGATGAATCCCTTCGCCATTCATGTTGCAGATAACCATTCCGTAAGTTCTGTCGGCCACTATTAGGTTTTTGTTTTCTTTGTCGTAGCTAATGTCCGATATGCTTATTCTTCCGCCTGGCTTACCGTTAAAAGTATAATTTGTAAAAAGAGGTATTAGGTTGTTGCTCTCGCCCAACGAGTACACCGCTTCATTGTTGGTTATCAGTAAGTCGTTGCCGAGCGTGGTGGCTGCCGAAAAATTTGATATGGTAAAGGTTTGTTTCCATCCCTGCTGGGTCAATATTCTCAAATCGTTGGATGATCCACGTTTTCCCCTGAATGCGGCAATGTTGCTATTGAACAGTAGTAATTCGGAATAGGGTAATACATCGCCACCAATATTCATCCAATTGTTGTAATAAGACAGGGATGGCGACTCTTTAGCTGCTCTGACTAGTCCCTGCTTGGGAGCTGCCTATGTCGGTTGGGTGTCGAGCAGGATGGTGTTGATGCTGAAATTTTCTGTTTCGGTGCCTATATAGTAGGTGTCCGTCACCTCTCGT
>JBDHYT010000309.1:0-4041 GCA_039811485.1 Marinilabiliaceae bacterium
GCGGTATGAAGCCGATCTTGACCTCTTTCTTCTCCGGCGCGTCGGAGCCTGCGGCCCAGGCGCCATGGTGGCCCAGGCGCAGAAACTCCTGTGCGTCGGCCTGGCCCTCGCGCGCCAGTTCGTCGAGCAGGCGGCGTGCGGCCACGCGATCAGCTGCCACGCCCAGGCCAAAGTGCAGCGCGGGGGCGTAGTGCAGCCGGGCCAGGCGCGCATAGCCTGCGTTGTTGCTGTCCATGGCCATGCATGCCACAACTCCATCCACACGCGCCGAAATAAGTAGTTTGACCATCTCGATTTCCTGCTCGCGGTTGTCGTTGGACTGGCATATAAGAATCCGGTAACCGTTAGCCTGGGCCGCCTCCTCTATTCCGCTCAGCGCACGCGAGAAAAAGTGACTGTTGAGTTTGGGCAAGAGTACACCAATCACATTGGTTTTGTTCTTCGATAGGGCAGAGGCGGTCTGATTGAGCTGGTAACCCATGCTGGTTGCCACCGACTTAACTGCATTGCGGGTCTTCTCACTAATTTTGCTGCTATCGTTTAGTGCCCGCGAAACAGTTGATGGTGATATATTTAGCTTTCGGGCAATGTCGTTGATTGTTATGCTGCCCGAAGGTTCATGAGTATTGTCTGACATAGTGGTTAATTTATTGTGCAAAAATAAGACAATTTTCAGTAATAGTTATTGCAACTTTAATGCAAGATGAATAAAAATTACCAAAAACTGTCTGTTTGTTATTTGTTTAACATGTCAAACAACGTTTATAGTCAGTTTTTTGCCTCAAGGGCTTTCTTCATCGTCAAACCAATATCGGCAGGCGACACTACCACGTCTATTCCGCATTCGGCCATAACCTTCATTTTGGCCTCGGCGGTATCGTCTTTCCCGCCTATTATCGCGCCGGCGTGTCCCATTCTGCGCCCCTTGGGTGCTGTCTGTCCGGCAATGAATCCAACCACCGGTTTGGTGCCGTGCTCTTTAATCCAGCGTGCAGCATCGGTCTCCATGCTTCCTCCAATCTCGCCTATCATTATTATTCCGTCGGTATCGGGGTCGTTCATCAGCAACTCAACGGCATCTTTTGTGGTGGTACCTATTATTGGGTCACCGCCAATGCCGATGCAGGTGCTCTGGCCCATTCCTAATTTTGTAAGCTGATCCACAGCCTCGTAGGTAAGCGTTCCCGAGCGGCTTACAACACCTATCCGTCCCTGCTTATGGATGAATCCAGGCATGATACCCACTTTGGCAAGCCCAGGTGAGATTACACCCGGACAGTTGGGGCCAACAAGGCGTGTTGTCGAATTTTTCAAAGTGTTTTTTACCTTTATCATGTCGGCTGTAGGAATTCCCTCAGTGATGGCCACCACAAGGCCGATTCCTGCATCTATCGCCTCTATAATGGCGTCGGCCGAAAAACTGGCGGGCACAAAAATAACCGAAACATCGGCACCGGTAGCTTTTACGGCATCCTCAACGGTGTTGAAAACAGGCAGGTTAAGGTGCTGTGTGCCGCCCTTACCCGGCGTTACGCCACCTACCACATTGGTGCCATAGCTTAGCATCTCTTGAGCATGAAATGTTCCTTCGCTTCCAGTGAAGCCCTGTACTATTACCTTTGATTTGTTATTGATTAAGACACTCATAGGGTGTTGGTTTAAATTATTTGTTTGGTATAGTAACAACCGAAAGGTTGGTTTTGTTAAGTTACTGCCGAATTAATATTTTGTTTTGTTTTATTTGTATTTTTGTATAAATTAATCTGTCATGACAATAATAAGCGATACAATATGTGCCATATCTACCGCCCGTGGGATGGGTGCCATTGCAGTAATCCGTGTGGCCGGGCCCAATGCTGTTGCAGTATGTGATTCTATTTTTAAATCGCCTCGCAAGAGCAAGATGTTGATTGATCAAAAGGCTAATACCCTGCACTTTGGTACAATACACGATGGCAGCAAGGATGTGGATGAGGTTGTTGTGGCAATGTTTCGCGGCCCACACTCGTTTACGGGCGACGATATTGTGGAGATATCATGTCATGGCTCGGTTGTGGTGCAGCAACAGATACTGGAACTGCTTGTAAAACAGGGTGCAAGGCTTGCCCGTCCGGGTGAGTTTACACAACGTGCGTTTATCAATGGCAAGATGGATCTTAGCCAAGCTGAAGCAGTAGCCGACCTTATTGCATCGCAAAGTGAGGCTGCACGCCGTGTTGCGCTTCGCCAGATGAGGGGCGGTTTCTCAATGGAGCTTCAAAACCTGCGCGAGCAGCTGCTCCATTTTATCACTCTTATCGAACTTGAGCTTGACTTTAGCGAAGAGGATGTGGAGTTTGCCGACCGTAGCCAGCTTATCGGTTTAGTGGAACGTATCGCTGCCTTGCTGTCAAAGCTAATAAAGTCGTTTTCGTTGGGCAATGCCATCAAAAACGGTATTCCGGTGGCTATCGTAGGTCATACCAATGCCGGTAAGAGCACACTGCTCAATGCACTGCTGAATGAGGAGCGTGCAATAGTGAGCGATATTCATGGCACAACCCGCGATGTGATAGAGGATACCATTAATATTGAGGGAATTTCATTCAGATTTATTGATACTGCAGGAATCCGTAAAACCGACGATACCATCGAAAATATAGGTATCAACCGTACATTTGCCAAAATAGGCCAGGCAAGCATTGTGTTGCTGCTTATCGATGCCACCGACAGCGACCAGAAGATACACGAAGCTGTGGCTGCCGTTAAGAATAGGATGAACGCCACAGGTCAGAAACTTATTGTTGTGGTAAATAAGACCGACCTTATTGATGCTACCCAATTTGAGAGGTTTACGAAAGCTTCATTCCACGAACTGGCGCAGTCGGACGTGGTGGTTCCCATATCGGCACAGAACGGCATCAATATCGATAAACTGACAGAGGAGCTGATAACCACTGTAAATCTTGATGCAGTGGAGAGTGATGAGGTGATTGTCACCAACATCCGTCACTACGAATCGCTCAAAAAGAGCGAAGAGGCGATATTGCGTGTCCTCGACGGACTGCATGTAGGTGTTTCCGGTGATTTTGTGTCGCAGGATATTCGCGAAGTGCTCTATTATCTTGGTGAGATAACAGGCCAAATATCTAATGATGAGGTGCTTGGCAATATATTTAAGAATTTCTGTATCGGAAAGTAACCACCACAAAACAAGTGAAAACAAACGATTAAAAAACACACTTAAAGCCCTGAAAATAGGGCTTTTTTAATGCTTTAATATTAATGTTTATTTTGTGATATTGTGTGTTTATTCGGTACAATTTTGTACCTTTGTTGTATCCTTTTGAAAAGAGGTATTTTTTTTGACTGTATTTGTACCTTGTTTGGTTTACAAAGTTTACAGAATTACACACTTTAGATTAGAAAGGAACATTTTTAAAGGTGGATAATATAAAAAAATAGATACAATGAGTAGTAATATTCAGGTACAGCGTATTTGTCAGTATTGCGGTAATGAGTTTACAGCCCTTACTACAAGAACCCGGTATTGTTCCCATCGTTGTAATAGTGCAGACTATAAAAAGAAAGTCAGAGCCGAAAAGGTGCAAAAATCAAACACCGAAACCAAACAAATAAAAACCAAACCTATTGAAGACCTGAAAGCAAAAGAGTTTTTAACGGTTTCGGAAGTTTCAATATTGATAGGTTGCTCCCGGCAAAATATTTATAAACTTATCAATACTGGAAAGCTGAAAGCAACGAACATACTTAAGAAGAAAACCATTATAAGGCGTTGCGACCTTGACAAAATTTTTAATCAAACTGAAATTGAACCTGAATTAAGTGTAGTTGACAGATTAATACAAGAATTAACAGACTGGAAACAGGCAGGGGCGTTTGATATTACCGACTGTTACACCATTAACGAAGTACTGGAAAAGTACAGCATATCTGAAACAGCCTTGCAGAATCTTATTAAACGGGAAAACATACCCAAAATAAAAAAGGGTTGGTATGCTTATGTACCAAAAACTATTATTGATAAACTATTGACTTAAA
>JBDHYT010000310.1:0-4040 GCA_039811485.1 Marinilabiliaceae bacterium
GTAGTGTAATTATTTCTCTGCATGAACTTATAATTTCAACTATTAGATATCTTTTTTGATTAAAAATGATAAAAAAAAGCGCTATACTTATTGTAATTATGCGGACAACAAGCTATCTTTGCACTATTAAATAAACCTGTTGACTCCAATGGATTTAGCTTGTTAAATTATGAAAATACAACACTCACTTTTAGTATCGGTATTTGTTATCATTGCAATCGGAACGCTATTTATGTCTATTGTAAAAAAAGAGACCAAGAAAGGGATACTCTCGGAAGTTACAATGATCGCAAATAATAAAATAGTTTTACGTTTTGATAACGACAGCTCCCTTTATTACGTTAACATTTACGAAGAGCAAATCAATGTTTCGAAATTTAATTCTCAATACATTGGGAAACCCCTCGAGATTAAGTACAACAAACCTATTTTTTTCGACTCAAACAATTATCCTGTAATTTGTGTCAAGGCCGATTCTAAAACCCTTTTTTCAATCGACTAATTAATAGTGTAATAAAGTAATAGAAAACAATGGCCAACAAAGCAAGTCATTGGCATTGGTGTGTCGTTATTTAAAATCAGAAACCTGTCCAGCACGAATTAATTGCGAAAACATCTGTCATCCTTCATTTTTAACCTCAAATCCCTTTATTGAAGCGGCTTCCGAGAATGACAGATGCCTGTGACAGATCCTTTTCATCTATCATCTGTAAGCAAATTATCCTACAAACAGCACCAGGTCTTTCACTCCCTCCTCCCCCATGTGCTGAATGAGTTTTGGATTCAATCCTCCAATTCAAATCAGAAATATATAAATTACTCTCACGAATGGATATTCCGAACACCCGTCGTTAATTTTCTCTGCAAACGATTGTAATGTTTCCTGCCTAATAACAATTACCGATACTTAAGAGAATAAATCTTTTTATCCGGCATTTAAATACTTAGGCTTAAGAGAAAAAATCGTTCGACAATTGTCGAAATGCATTTTGACAGTTGTCGTAATTCATTTCGACATATATCAAAATCGATTTCGACATATGTCAAACGATTCAAACACTTAAGTAAAAAACAATCTATATAGCTATAAAACAATTAGTTTACTTAAGATAAAAGCTTATTTTACGGCATATAAATTTACACATAACTAACATACGATAAATAGATTCCTAAACCTCAGGAAATTGAAGGTGCAATATCAACACATTACACCTTTAGAGTTCCACTGCAGATAGTTCAGCAATCGCTTTCTGATAATCACGTTCGGCTTCCAATGCCTGATTTACGGTTGTATAGTACAAACCAATTTCAACTATATAGTCCAACAGTGAAATTTCACCCGTGTCAAGTGCTTTTTTCAGTAAATCTGTATTGTTTACGTTTGCCAGCGACTGACGATACTTTTCGGCAATTACTTTCAATCCATTTGCCCTATTGTAAAGAGATTGAAGTTGACTGTAGAACTGTTGTTTACGGTCAGCTTCTCGCGATTCGGCTGCCGAAACAGCTACTTTTGCTTGTTTCACACGGTTTTTATTTTCCCACAAAGGGATGGAAATACCAACAGTAAATCCCTGATACTGCTGACCAACAACTTTCTCACTCATATAACCTGTCGAAAAAGTAGGCCAGTTTGAAGCCTTACTAAGGCTAACCTGACTTTTTCCAACTTCAATTTCCTGCTTGATATAAGCCAGCACCGGATTTTTTTGTTCAGCCTCTGCATACCAATCATTAAAATTCAGCGGTAATTGTGCTTGTACAAATTGGTCTTCGTCCAACGCTATATCCACACCGCCGTTAAGCCTTCTCAATTGCGACAATAAAGCATTGCGTTCTACCTCAACACGAGAAAGTTCGCCTAGAACAGAGGCAAGATTCAATTGAATCTTGTTATATTCCAAACGGTTCGCATCTCCTCTATCCAATCGGTCTTTATAACCTTTAGCAATGGTTTCAGCGTGTTGCAAACGCACATCCAATTCTCGTTTCAAGGCGTTAAAGTAAACTAAATCAATACAATATTGCTTCGCTTCCAACAGGATATTCATGCGATCGGCTTTATATTGAAATTCTATCAAAGTATTCTGTCCGTTGGCTAAGCGGCTTTTCATTCCCGAAATAGTCGGGATATCGAAAGTCTGCTTTATATTGATATCAGTTCGGGAACCAATATTACCCGGCTTTCCCCACAAGTAGTTGAATTCAACTTCAGGATTGTCAAGATATATACTTGTTTTATTTCCTAACTTCTGCGCATCAGCAGTCAGGCGTAACGATTTCAGCGTTGTATTGTTTGCTTCAATCGAATCTAATACAGAATTTATATTATTCTGGGCAATCAACGGAATGCTCACCAATATTGTAGATATTACTATTAATATTTTCATGTTCTTTAAGTTTTACTCTGTTACTTCATCGTCTGTTATTACCTCTTCCACAATTTTCTTATTGGTTAAGAGGTACATAATAGGAATAATAAATCCATTAAGGAAGGTTGATGTAAGTAATCCGCCAAGAATTACTTTCGCCATAGGGCTTTGAATTTCGTTACCCGGTAAATCTCCACCTAATGCTAATGGAATAAGAGCTAATCCCGAACTTAGCGCAGTCATCAAAATCGGATTCAAACGGTCAAGCGAACCATGCATTATACTTTCATATGCCGACATTCCATCATTTTGAAGATCGTTATAGTGCGAAATAAGCAACATGCCGTTACGCGTGGCGATACCAAATAGTGATATAAACCCAATAATTGCAGGAATACTGATAACACCGTCTGTTAAGAAGATAGTAAACACGCCTCCGATAAGTGCCAACGGAAGGTTCAACAGGATGACTGCCGATTGGGTAACACTTCTGAACTGAGCAAACAACAGCATGAATATAACCATGATAGAAAAAATGGAAGTAATAAGTAAAATACGAGACGCCGCCTGTTCACTCTCGAACTGTCCGCCATATTCAATATGATAACCTTCGGGCAATTTTATTTCCGAATTTATTTTCTTCTGCATATCGTTTACCACACCCCGTAAATCACGCCCGGCAACATTGGCAGAAATAACGATTTTTCTCGCCACATTTTCACGGTTAATTGTATTGGGGCCTGTGGATGAAGAGATTTCGGCAATAAAACTAAACGGAATTTTCCGTCCACCGGCATCAACAATCAGGTTGCGGATACGTTCTGTAGTTGCACGATAATCATCGTTTGCTTTCAGCGTTAGATCAAACGATTTGTTGCCTTCATATACCTGCGAAACTACTTCTCCAGCCAACATTACATTAACAATCTCAGCAAATTCAGGAGGTGTAATACCGTATTTGGCCAACATTTCACGCTTGGGTTCTATTTTTAATTGCGGACGTTCCACTTGCTGTTCCACATTAAGGTCGGCAACACCTTCCACATCCTGAATAGACGCTTTGATTTGATTGCCTATTGTGAACATTTTATTCAAGTCTGTTCCAAAAAGTTTAATGGCAATATTGGCCCGTGTACCGGACAACATCGCATCAATACGGTGGGAAATAGGTTGCCCAATTTCAATATTCACACCCGACAAGACTTTAAGTTTTTCACGAATTTCGGCTAATACTTCATCTTTCGAACGTTTTTTAAGCACAAAAGGGGCTTCTATTTCCGATACATTCACGCCCAAAGCATGTTCGTCCAACTCGGCACGCCCCGTCTTTCTCCCTACAGTTTGTATTTCGGGAATAGACAACAATATGTTTTCGGCGATACGTCCCATCTTATCTGATTCCTCCAACGAAATACCGGGAAGCGTACTAATATTGATTGTAAACGAACCTTCGTTAAACGGCGGGAGAAAACTGCGTCCCAATGTAAAGAATATAACAACCGTTGCCACCAACACCACTCCCGTTCCGCCAAGCACCAATTTCCGATGGTTAAGCGTCCATTTCAATGCTTTTCCATATACGCTTTTCAGTTTACGCACTACATAAGGCTCGCTTTCGGGTTTATCGTTATTTTTCTTTGGCTTACCCAACAGATAACTACATAGAAC
>JBDHYT010000311.1:0-4011 GCA_039811485.1 Marinilabiliaceae bacterium
TGGCTACTCGTCCGGCCAAACTCTTTGGCCTGTCGCCGGTGAAGGGAGCAGTTAGGGTTGGGGGCGATGCCGATCTCATCATCTGGGATGCCGATTACGAACGCAATCTCTATGTGTCGCTTTCGCACACCGGAGCCAACTCGCAGGAGTTTAAGCTTAGGGGGCGTACCGACTTTGTGTTTATGAAGGGTAGGATAATATATAATGGCGAGCAGATATTAACCGATTCCGTCCCGGGCGAATATATATTCAGGTATGTCTAGTGCCTGATGGTTTACTATGTTTGAGAGGCCATCTTTGTCAATATTTTTTTAATTTGTATATCTTTGTCGAATAATGATATTATATGAGCGGTCAACCTTCTGAATACTCTTCGGTGGCAAAAGGCACTTTGTCGCAGGCTTCATCTTTCGACTTGCATAAGATTAAAGGGCTTTTGGCAAAACACTGGTACTGGTTCGTAGTATCGGTGGCTGTTGCCATGGGAGTCTCCTATCTCTATCTTAGATATCAGGTGCCTGTATATCGGTCGGCCACTACCATCCTTCTGAAGGATGGCGGCAACCAATCGTTTGGCAACATGGAACTTACCCAGGGATTTGGCCTTTCGCCCGAATTGAAAAGCATTGAAAACCAGATGTTCGTCATTCGTTCTCAGAAAATGGTGAAAAGAGCCATCGAACGTCTCGATTTTCAGGTGTCGTATATGGTGGGAGGGAAGATTAAGGATACCGAGCTTTACCGCAACGCTCCCTTCGAGGTGGTGTGGGATACTTCGCATGTGCAGCTGGCCAACGTAAAATTCTCCATTACCTATGCCGATGCAAATAGTTTTTTGCTAAATGTCGAAAATCAGCCAGGTGTCCTGTATGATTATGCAAAGCAGAGCTATCGTGGAAGTGTGCCTGTGGTGAATATCAATGGCAGGTATGAGTTTGGCAAACCAATAACAAGCGGTAACTACTCGTTTACCATCAATAATATTGCCGACAAGGAGTTTAAAAAGGATGTAAACTACTATTTTGTGTTCAACACCTACGATGCACTCGTAGGCCAGTATCGTGGTTCTCTATGGGTTTCGCCCTACCAGGAAGGGTCGTCCATTGTTGTGTTGAGTCTTACGGGGCATCAACCGGCAAAGATGAACTCGTTCCTATCGGTATTGTCGCAGGTGATAATGGAGTACAACCTCGATAAGAAGAACGAGATTGCCAGCCGTTCGCTCTCGTTTATAGGTGTTCAGCTGCGTAGTGTTTCCGATTCGCTTCAGTCGGTGCAGCAGGAGATGACCGATTTCAGGCGCGACCATCCCTTTATCAATCCTTTGGGTACCAGTCAGAGCATCTCCAACGACTACCTGGCACGCGAAAAGGAGTTGCAGCTTATGACGCTTAGGCTTAACTATTTGCGTTACCTTAGCAACCATCTCAATGAACGTTCGGTACTCGAAGATTACTTTATTCTTATTGTAGGACAAAAGCAGGAGAGCGATCCTGTGGTGTCGCAGATGGTGAGTGAACTGATGTCGCTATCGGATGAGCGCGACCTGCTGGGCAACGACGTGTCGAAGCAGAATCCTTATATTGCCACTCTTGATAAAAAAATTGCCCAAACACGTCACAATCTGCATATTGCCATCAAACAGATGATTGAGAACATGAGCAGTTACATGGAGAGTGATGGATTGTTGCTCGGGCAACTCAAGCAGCGCCTTACTGAGCTTCCGGTGGTAGAGCGTCAATATGCCGAGATAGACCGTCGCTACAAACTCAATGATGCCATTTATACTTTTCTCCTTCAGAAACAGAGCGAAAACCAGATAGCCAAAGCGTCAAACAGTTCCGACAATGAGATTCTTGAAGAGCCGTCGGTTGTTGCCGTTGTAGGTCCCAACAAGAAGCAGAACTATATGCGCGGACTGATGATAGGTCTTCTGATTCCCGGTGTGATTATATTTATGCGGGAGTTTTTTAACTCAAAAATCAGAAATGTAGATGAGTTAAAGGCTATTGTAGGCAGTATTCCTGTTGTAGGAGCCATTCCGATGAGTAATTTGTCGTCCGACGACATTATTGGCACCGAACCGACGTCGATTTGCAGCGAATCGTTTCGTAGGCTTAGAGTTAAGATGCAGTATCTGCTGTCGGGCAAAGAGAAAAAGGTAATTCTTATCTCCAGCACCAACACCGGCGAGGGTAAGTCGTTCTGTAGCCTCAATCTGGCAATGGTATTTGCTCTGTCGGGTAAGAAGACCGTACTTCTGGGATTCGACCTCCGGAAGCCAAAACTCGATCTTCTGTGTGGTGTGAGTGTCACAAGAGGTTTGTCGGCATATCTGGCCGAGCAGGCCGATATTGAAGATGTGTTGATGCAACTTCCCTATAAAAACCTATCGTTGATAGGGGCAGGTGATGTGCCGCCCAACCCATCGGAGCTGATAGCCCAAAAACGGACCGAACAACTATTTGATTATCTGAGGGCAAATTACGATATAGTGGTTATCGATACTGCACCAATAGGGCTTGTAGCCGACACTCGTATTTTGGTCAACCATGCCGACTCGTTCCTCTTTGTTACCAGGGTTGATGTTACCGACAAAGAACACCTCAGGATGACGCTGGATAACCTGGTGTCGGAGAATGTTAAGTCGCTGGGGCTTGTACTAAATGGTATTCAGCCCGACGACAGGTTTTACGGCTATTACGGCACGTCGTATAAAAATGGTTGAATAACTACTTTTTTACAAAAAACTGGGTAATCTTGCTCACATTCTTATTGATAAGTGTGAGTATGCCTCCTGTTTTGTTTCTTCTGATGGCACTATAGTCCTCTTTCATCTTTTTGACGATATTGCCCACCGACTTGTTGCTGGCTCCTCCAATGCGCATTTTAACCACGCACTTGGGCAGATAGCAGGTAGCTATGGCAGGTTGCGAAAAAAGGCGGAGTATAAAATCGTAATCGGCAGCAATCCGCATTGTGCTGTCGTAGGTGCCTAAGGTATTGAACCACTTTCGCTTAATATATAGCGTGGGATGTGGAGGCATCCAGCCTTTGCGAAGCAGCCCCGGCGTAAAGGTGCAGCTTTTCCAGCGCCTTATCAGTCGCCCCGACTCATCGGCAGCAATATATTCGAGGTCGCCATAGAGCGCATCGGGTTTCTGCTCCGAAATGATGCGGTGAACCGACTCAAGCACATCATCCGCAGCCAGCATATCGTCGGCATGCAGCAGTCCCACATATTCGCCGGTTGACATTGCTATCCCTTTGTTTATGGCATCATATATGCCCTTGTCGGGTTCGCTGATCCATTTGGTTATGATTGACGAGTTGCGGAGTATCACCTCTATTGTTCCATCGATGGATGCACCATCAACTATAATATATTCAAAATCCTTAAATGTCTGGTTTTTAAGGCTGTCGATGGTGTGTTGCAGGGTGGCTGCCGAGTTGTATGTTACTGTTACTATTGTTATTTGCTTAGTCATGCGGCGGTGGTATGCTGTTGTTTCTATCTTAAAATCAACCCATTGCGTGAATATCTTTCTGGATGGCTTCCAATGCCCGTCTGATGTGGTAGTTGCATTCACCGGGAGCCTTTTCGAGTATGGTGCGTCCCATCTCTATCGATGGCAGTTCGGGGTTTGTCTCCTTTGCCGATGTGTTAATCAGCCGTATTATCTCATCTTTGGCAGTCTGAATAAGTTTCCAGGTCTGTGGCGACACATATATCTGCATGGCCACGTTGTGTTCAAATTCGGTTCTTACGGTTTTAAGCAGTAACGTGTGGAATATTAGACAGTTGAAGCTATTGTTCTGCTCGCGTAGCACCATCGACTCGGGCGAAATGCGCTCTAAATATAGTGCCATACGCTCGTAGGCCTGAAGTCTGTTGGGTAAAACTATGGCTTTGTTTTGTGCCATCAGCTCCATCTGGCGTCTTGCTCTTTCGGCTCTCAGAAGCCAGGCAATGGTTATTATTGATGTTGCTGCAAGAATGACGAGAGGGAT